>NZ_JBFTRC010000100.1:0-20660 GCF_056399325.1 Allobosea sp. 01N443 | reverse complement strand
CCTGAGGGCACCGAGATGGTGATGCCTGGCGACAACATCGCCATGGAAGTGCACCTGATCGTGCCGATCGCGATGGAGGAGAAGCTGCGCTTCGCCATCCGCGAAGGCGGCAGGACCGTCGGCGCCGGCGTCGTCGCCAGCATCATCGCCTGATCGACAGCGCGCCATCGCGTTCGGAAGGGGCGGCGGAAACGCCGCCCTTTCTTTTTGCTCACAGCCTTGTCGACATCGGTTCTTTTTCGACTTGAAATGCGCGGCGGGTTGGGGCAAAGCACTGCGCGACTACAGGGGTGTAGCTCAGTTGGTAGAGTACCGGTCTCCAAAACCGGGTGTCGCAGGTTCGAGCCCTGCCGCCCCTGCCAGTCTCGCGATCGTACTGCGATGACGCAGAACATCTACGACGACGAGACTTTTTCCAAGGTTACAGCCAGTTCCACGCTCGATCCACGGTCTTGACGGTGCGCCCGAGTGGGATGCGCTGCGCCGCCTCCTGCCGGAACTGCGCCGACATGGCCGGTCGGGCCCTATCTTGACGAAGGGCCGCGCCGGACGAACTGGCCGGCCGAGGGCATCATCAAGCAGCATAGAACGATCGGAACCTATCTCCAGTTGCTGCTGACGGCCGGATTCATCCTGACCCATCTCGAGGAATGGGGGGGCGGTCCGGATCAGGTCGGCGAACATCCGGAGTGGGCGAGGGAGCGCGAACGTCCGCCCTTCCTGCTGATCGCCTGCCGCAAGCCCGCAGCGCCCCGAGGTTGACGAGAGCGCTCGGATCAAAAGCGCTTGGCTAACGTGCCGGAGCGTTGTAAGAGGCCTCATGACGGCGCGCGGCTCCCTGAGCCCCGCGCCGCGAATCTTTCAGGACGTCCGAATCGGGCGCGGCCCGAAACCGAGGTGACCACTCAATGGCGAAGTCCAACCCCTTCCAGTTCCTGCAGGAGGTGCGCTCGGAGGCCGCGAAGGTTACCTGGCCGTCGCGGCGCGAGACACTGATCACCACCGGCCTCGTCTTGGCCATGGTCGTGGCTGCGAGCCTGTTCTTCCTCTTTACCGATACGATCATTCGCTGGTCGCTCGGTTTCATCCTTGGCGCACGCTGAGCGGAGTTTTGACGTGAGCACCCGCTGGTACATCGTCCACGCCTATTCCAACTTCGAGAACAAGGTCGCGCAGTCGATCCGCGATCAGGCGGCGCAGCGCAATCTCGCCGACAAGTTCGACGAGGTGCTGGTCCCGACCGAGAAGGTCGTCGAGGTTCGTCGTGGCCGCAAGGTGGACGCCGAGCGCAAGTTCTTCCCGGGCTACGTCCTGGTGAAGTGCGAGATGACCGACGAGGTCTATCACCTGATCAAGAACACGCCGAAGGTCACCGGCTTCCTGGGGGCCGACAAGGCCAAGCCCATGCCGATCCCCGAGCATGAGGCGATGCGGATCAAGGGCCAGGTCGCCGAGGGCATCGAACGCCCGAAGCCGACGGTGGTCTTCGAGGTCGGCGAGCAGGTCAAGGTTGCCGACGGCCCCTTCGCCTCGTTCAACGGTGTCGTCGAAGACGTCGATCACGCACGCGCCCGCCTCAAGGTCGCGGTCTCGATCTTCGGCCGCGCCACGCCGGTCGAGCTCGAATACGGCCAGGTCGAGAAGATCTGATCGCGCTCTTGCACGAGGGCCGCATTTTTCTGCGGCAGCTTGTTGGTTAAGGCACTTTTAAGCGATGCTGACGCAAGGTCCGCGCCGAAAATCCGGCGCGGGCTTGCATGTTTCCGAAGAGCTTCAAGGCAACTGTCGGTCAGCGTCTTGCCGTCTGGGGCGCGCTGCTTGGTCTTGTTGCGCTTCTCCTTGCCGCCGCCGATGTCGTCAGCTCGATCCGCCTKACGCAATTCTCGCGGGATCTGGTGGCGTATGCTGGCGCGGGTGATGCGCTCGCCCAGGCCGATTCCGCCTATCAGCGGCTGAACGCCTCGCTTCTGTCCGATAGCGGGCCGCCCGCGGAGAAAGCCGATATCGAAGTGGTGGCGCGGAGCGTCGCCGATATCGCCATGCGCCTTCACGGCTCCGTCCATGCGCGCGCCCAGGAGGCTGTCGATCTTCTCGGAGAGCTGTCGGGGCAGGTCGGATCGGACCATATCGGAGCGCGCGAATCGCTGAAGCGGCTCGCCGCGAAGCGCAACGAACTGCGCGTCGCCTTGAACGAGGGCATGACCGAGGTCAGCGGTCGGCTGGCTCTGCATGTCGACAACGCCCGGCAGAACAAGCTGCTGCTGTCGCTGCTCGGCATGTTCCTGGTCGTTCTCGTCATCGCGCTGGAATATCGCTGGCTGGTGCGGCCGATCACCGGGATGGCGCGCGCCCTGGGCTCGGTCGAGCGGGACCGGGCCTGGATCGGCAAGCTGGCGATCCGGCGCGATGAGATCGGCATGCTGGCGCGGGCGCTGCTGGCCCATCTGCGCGGCGAGCAGGCCCAGCAGGAGGCGGCCAAACAGCGTCTCGAGGTGCTGTCGCACGAGGTCGAGCGGCGTGACCGTCTCCAATTGCAGGGGCAGGCCTTCCAGCAGCGCATCGCTTCGATTGCAACGGTGCTGGAGCAACATGCGGCGCGCATGTCGGGCGCGTCGGGCGAGCTCGCACGCTTTTCGGGCTCCGTGGACGAGCGAGCGGCCGCCGCAGCCGGCTCGACGCAGCGGGCCTCGACCCATGTCGATGATGTCTCGCGCTCGCTGATCGATATCTCGCGCCTGTTGACGACGACGGCTGGCGAGGCACAGCGGACGACCGAGGTTGCGACCGCCGCCAAGGTGCTGGTCGAGGAGGCCACGGCCGATACGGTGGTGCTATGCGAGGCGGTTGGGGCAATTTCGGAGATCATCAAGATCATCGGTACGGTCGCGAACCAGACCAATCTGCTCGCACTCAACGCCACGATCGAGGCGGCCCGGGCCGGAGAGAGCGGCCGCGGCTTCGCCGTGGTTGCAGCCGAGGTCAAGCAGCTGGCAAACCGCTCCGCCGAAGCGACCTATCAGGTCCGGAGCGGGCTCGATTCGATCAATGTCGCGGCTCAGCGCATCACCATGCGGGTCGGTGCGCTGGTCACCTCGGTCAACCAGGTGGAGCGCGCTGCCGATTCGATCGCCGATCTGGCGCGCAAGCAGGATGCGAGCTCTCGCTCGATCAGCGAGAGCACAAGCAAGACCGCCGGCGATGTCCGCCTCGTGGCTGATCAGGTCGAACAGGTCGCCGGCATGGTCGAGGACTGGCGTCGGACTGCCGAGACGGTCACGCACGCGTCTGCCGATCTCGGCCGCCAGGCTGCCGAACTCCGTCAGACCGTCGATGGCTTCATGTCTGAGACCCAACGGATGCGCGCATGACCATGTCGATATCGCCGTCCCGGGAGGGGCTTGTGTTGGGCGCCGCCGCGCATCGCGCGGGGCAACGCAGCTTCCCGTTCCTGGCAAAGCTGCTGCACTGGGCCACCGCGGTGCTGGTCCTCGTGCTCTTCTGCTCCGGTGTCTTGATGAAGCAGATCGGCGATGGGCCGATGGCGGACACGCTCTACGCCTTGCATAAGACGACCGGTGCGGGGCTGTTCGGGCTCGTGCTCTTCCGCATGGCCTACAGGGTGCTGGCGCGCCTGACCGGACACTGGCGGGAAGGGGGCGGAGACAGGGCGGTCCACGGCGTGCTCTATGCCGCGCTGATCATCGTGCCGATGCTCGGCTGGGCCGGCGTGTCCGATTTTGGTGCGCGGGAACTCGCCCTTGGCCTGACGCTGCCGGCGATCTGGCCGGAAGGGGCCGGCTATTCCGAGCCACTGTTCAAAAGCCATGCCTGGCTTGCCTTCGTCCTGATGGGGCTGGTCGTCTTGCACATCGGCATTGCGCTCGGCGACTATGTCCAGCGGGGTGCGGGGCGCCCTTCAAGGGCGGCCGCGAAGATGCCGCAGCGCGAAAGCTCTTCCCCTTCGTTCACGAGTATGCCATAGGCCGCGCCTCACATGCGTGGAAGGCGTGCCGGTTTGCCAACCGGAAGTCCTCGCCGCACCACGCTCTGCAACCACCCCGGCCCGGGACGCTTTTTGTCCGGGAGGGGTCGTCGTCGTTCCGGTAGGCACCGGTTCGGACGGCAGGAGCAGCCATCATGGCAAAGAAGATCACGGGCTACGTGAAGCTTCAGGTTCCGGCGGGCGCGGCCAATCCGTCGCCGCCGATCGGTCCGGCGCTGGGTCAGCGCGGCCTCAACATCATGGAATTCTGCAAGGCCTTCAATGCGAAGACCGCGCAGATGGAAAAGGGCATGCCGATCCCGGTGATCATCACCGCGTATCWGGATCGCTCCTTCACCTTCGAGATGAAGCAGCCGCCGGTTTCGTACTTCCTCAAGAAGGCGGCCGGCCTGACCTCGGGTTCGAAGACCCCGGGTCGCGGCGGCAATGTCGGCAAGGTCACCTCGGCGCAGCTCAAGGAGATCGCCGAGAAGAAGATGGCCGATCTGAACTGCGATAACGTCGAATCGGCCGTGGCCATGATCCGGGGTTCTGCCCGGTCCATGGGCCTGGAAGTCGTGGGCTGAGGGGAACGGATCAATGGCACACGTCGGAAAACGCGTCGTCAAGGCCCGTGAGGGCATCGACCGCACCAAGCTCTACCCGCTCACCGAAGCCGTTGCCCTGATCAAGGGCCGCGCCACCGCCAAGTTCGACGAGACCGTCGAAGTTGCGATGAATCTCGGTGTCGATCCGCGTCACGCCGACCAGATGGTCCGTGGCGTCTGCAACCTGCCGAACGGCTCGGGCCGCGTCCTGCGCGTCGCCGTGTTCGCTCGTGGCGCCAAGGCCGAGGAGGCCAAGAAGGCCGGGGCCGACGTCGTTGGCGCCGAGGAGCTGGTCGACATCGTCTCGAAGGGMACGATCGACTTCGATCGCTGCATCGCGACCCCGGACATGATGCCGCTCGTCGGCCGCCTCGGTAAGGTGCTCGGCCCGCGCGGCCTGATGCCGAACCCGAAGGTCGGGACGGTGACCATGGACGTGACCAGCGCGGTTGCAGCCTCCAAGGGTGGCTCGGTCGAGTTCCGCGTCGAGAAGGCCGGCATCGTGCATGCTGCCGTCGGCAAGGTCTCGTTCACGGCTGAGAAGCTCGAAGAGAACATCCGTGCCTTCGCGGATTCGGTTGCCAAGGCGAAGCCCGCCGGCGCCAAGGGCACCTATGTCCAGCGCGTCGCGATCTCCTCGACCATGGGTCCGGGCGTCAAGATCGAGCCGAACACGGTTCTGGGCGGCTGATAGGCTTCCATGCGGCCGGCTTCGCGCCGGCCGCAAGCTCGTCTTGATCTCGCGGGATCAAGACACCACTTGGCAGAAGCGAGGGAAGTCGCTATGACATCCCGATGTTTCCATAAGTGATCAGGGCTTCCGCGTGCTTTGCACGAGGAGGTCCGTTTCGCGTTTTTCGACGGTTTACCGTCGAAGAATGGGTTTTTCGGGCGTGCGGAGCGATCTTCGCGCCGGAATCACCCAGTCCTGTCTGAGACTGCAGGTGCGCTTCGGGTTCGCCCGAGGGCATAATTTCGCCAAGAGGCCTGCATAGACGGTGCAAGAGCTTACCCGAGGTCGAGAGACCTCGAGACGGTTCGAACCATCTCGCCCGACCGTGGCTGATGCCGGGGAAGGGGACAGGGCACTGAGCGTCGCGCATGTGACCGGCCGGTGTCAATCGGCCTAGCCTGCGCGACAAGTGCAACTGGCGGCAAGGTTTCGTCTTGCCGCCTACCGGAGAGAGCCCAGTGGAAAGAGCGGCAAAGAATGATGCCGTCGCGACACTGAACGGCGTGTTCGCAAACACGTCGGTCGTTGTCGTGGCCCACTATGCGGGCTTGACGGTGGCACAGTTCCAGAAGCTTCGTCGTGAGATGAAGGCCAATGGCGCCACTGTGAAGGTCGCAAAGAACCGGCTGGCCAAGATCGCTCTTGAAGGCACCGACGTCGCGTCCATCAGCCCCCTGCTGAAGGGCCCCACCCTGATCGCTTATTCCAGCGATCCGGTCGCGGCGCCGAAGGTCGCCGTCGCTTTCGCCAAGGACAATGACAAGCTTGTCATCCTCGGTGGCGCGATGGGCAAGACCTCCCTGAACCCCGATGGTGTCAAGGCCCTGGCCACGATGCCCTCGCTCGACGAACTGCGCGCCAAGTTGCTCGGCCTTCTCCAGGCCCCGGCAACCAAGATCGCCCAGCTCTCGACCGCGCCTGCTGCAAAGCTCGCTCGCGTGTTTCAGGCATATGCCGACAAGGATGCGGCCTGAGGCCGTCTGCCAACCTGATCAACGTTCGAACCTCTTTATCGTAGGAACATACCATGGCTGATCTTGCTAAGCTCGTTGACGAGCTGTCCTCCCTGACCGTCCTCGAGGCCRCTGACCTCGCCAAGCTTCTCGAAGAGAAGTGGGGCGTTTCTGCCGCTGCCGCCGTCGCCGTTGCGGCTGGCCCGGCCGGTGGCGCTCCGGCTGCCGCTGTTGAAGAGCAGACCGAGTTCACTGTCGTTCTCGCCGCCGCCGGCGACAAGAAGATCGAAGTGATCAAGGAAGTCCGCGCCATCACCGGTCTCGGCCTGAAGGAAGCCAAGGATCTGGTGGAAGCCGCTCCGAAGCCGCTCAAGGAAGGCGTGACCAAGGACGAGGCCGAGAAGCTCAAGAAGCAGCTCGAGGCCGTCGGCGCCAAGGTCGAGCTCAAGTGAGCAGGGCCGGCTGATGCCGGTCCGACCCTAGTCGTACACGACAGTCCCGGGGCGGTCTTCCGCCTCCGGGGCTGTTGCGTCGTTTCCGGCAAGCGGAATGCGGCGCAAGGAATGCAAGAGGCTTTCCGGGGCACGAGCCCCATCGGGAAGGCCAGTTCAGTTGATGTCGGCGCGCCGAAGCGCCGAACGGCTCCCCCGGCGGCCTGTGGCTGCCAAGACTGGTCCGTGAGCGGGCCGCCGGGTGAGCCGTCCGAGAGAGATCGCGAGGAACAACATGGTCAATTCGCTCCAGGGCCGCAGACGCGTCCGCAAGTTCTTCGGAAAACTCAAGGAAGTCGCGCAGATGCCGAACCTCATCGAGGTTCAGAAGGCGTCTTACGACCAGTTCCTGATGGTGGACGAGCCCAAGGGCGGCCGCTCCGACGAGGGCTTGCAGTCCGTCTTCAAGTCGGTGTTCCCGATCGGCGATTTCGCTGGCGCTTCGCTGCTTGAATTCGTGAAATACACCTTCGAGCCGCCGAAATACGACGTCGACGAATGCCGTCAGCGCGGCATGACCTTCTCGGCCCCGCTCAAGGTGACGCTGCGCCTGATCGTGTTCGATATCGATCCCGACACCCAGGCGAAGTCGGTCAAGGACATCAAGGAGCAGGATGTCTACATGGGCGACATGCCGCTCATGACGGATAACGGCACCTTCATCGTCAACGGCACCGAGCGCGTCATCGTCTCGCAGATGCACCGYTCGCCGGGCGTGTTCTTCGAWCACGACAAGGGCAAGACCCATTCGTCGGGCAAGCTGCTCTTTGCCGCGCGCATCATCCCCTATCGCGGCTCCTGGCTGGACATCGAGTTCGACGCCAAGGACATCGTCTACGCGCGTATCGACCGGAAGCGTAAGATCCCGGTGACGTCGCTGCTGTTCGCCCTCGGCATGGACGGCGAGGAGATCCTCAGCCGCTTCTACAACCACATCGCCTACGCCAAGGATAAGCAGGGCTGGCGCGTTCCCTATGACGCCGAGCGCATGAAGGGCTTCAAGGCGACGGTCGACATGATCGACGCCGACACCGGCGAGGTCGTGGTCGAGGCCGGCAAGAAGCTGGTCGCCCGTACCGCCCGCCAGCTCGCCGAGAAGGGCCTGAAGTTCCTGCGCGCCACCGACGAGGATCTCTACGGCCAGTACATTGCCGAGGATCTGGTCAATCCGGCGACCGGCGAGGTCTTCGCCGAGGCGGGCGAGGAGATCAGCGAGAAGCTGCTCAAGCTCCTGACCGATGAAGGTTTCGACGAGATCCCGGTGCTGGATATCGACCACATCACGGTCGGTCCCTACATCCGCAACACGCTCAACGTGGACAAGAACTCGCGCCGCGAGGAAGCGCTGTTCGACATCTACCGCGTGATGCGTCCCGGCGAGCCGCCGACGCTCGAGACCGCCGAGAACATGTTCCAGTCGCTGTTCTTCGACTCGGAGCGCTACGACCTTTCGGCCGTCGGTCGCGTGAAGATGAACATGCGTCTCGATCTCGACGCCGAGGACACCGTGCGCATCCTGCGCAAGGAGGACATCTTCGCGGTCGTCAAGGCGCTGGTCGACCTGCGCGACGGCAAGGGCGAGATCGACGACATCGACCATCTCGGCAACCGCCGTGTGCGCTCGGTCGGCGAGCTCATGGAGAACCAGTACCGCCTGGGCCTGCTGCGCATGGAGCGCGCCATCAAGGAGCGCATGTCGTCGGTCGATATCGACACGGTGATGCCGCAGGACCTGATCAACGCCAAGCCGGCGGCTGCCGCCGTGCGCGAGTTCTTCGGCTCGTCGCAGCTCTCGCAGTTCATGGACCAGACGAACCCGCTTTCGGAAGTCACTCACAAGCGCCGTCTTTCGGCGCTTGGCCCAGGTGGTCTGACCCGCGAGCGCGCCGGCTTCGAGGTGCGCGACGTGCACCCGACCCATTACGGCCGCATCTGCCCGATCGAAACGCCGGAAGGTCCGAATATCGGACTGATCAACTCGCTCGCCACCTTCGCGCGGGTGAACAAGTACGGCTTCATCGAGAGCCCCTACCGCCGCATCCGCGACGGCCAGCTCACCGACGAGATCATCTATCTCTCGGCGATGGAGGAGGCGAAGTACAACGTCGCCCAGGCGAACGCCGCGACCGATGCGAGCGGCCGTCTGACCGACGACCTGATCGTTTGCCGCCGCGCCGGTGAAGTCATCGTCACGCCGGTCGACAAGGTCGACTTCATGGACGTGTCCCCGAAGCAGCTCGTTTCGGTCGCCGCCGCGCTGATCCCGTTCCTTGAGAACGACGACGCCAACCGCGCGCTGATGGGCTCGAACATGCAGCGCCAGGCGGTGCCGCTGGTTCGTGCCGACGCGCCCTTCGTCGGCACCGGCATGGAAGCGGTCGTCGCCCGTGACTCGGGTGCCGCCATCGCTGCCCGGCGCGCCGGCGTCGTCGACCAGGTCGACGCGACGCGTATCGTTATCCGCGCCTCCGACGAGATGGACCCGACCAAGCCGGGCGTCGACATCTACCGTCTGCAGAAGTTCCAGCGCTCGAACCAGTCGACCTGCATCACGCAGCGTCCGCTGGTGCGCGTCGGCGACATGATCAAGAAGGGCGACATCGTCGCCGACGGCCCGTCGACGGAGCTCGGCGAACTGGCTCTCGGCCRSAACRTGCTCGTCGCGTTCATGCCSTGGAACGGCTACAACTTCGARGACTCGATCCTGCTCTCGGAGAAGATCGTCTCGGAAGACATCTTCACCTCGATCCATATCGAGGAATTCGAGGTCATGGCCCGCGATACGAAGCTGGGCCCTGAGGAAATCACGCGCGACATTCCGAACGTTTCGGAAGAGGCGCTGAAGAACCTCGACGAAGCCGGCATCGTCTATATCGGCGCGGAAGTCGCTGCGGGCGACATCCTGGTCGGCAAGATCACGCCGAAGGGCGAAAGCCCGATGACGCCGGAAGAGAAGCTTCTGCGCGCCATCTTCGGCGAGAAGGCTTCGGATGTCCGCGACACCTCGCTGCGTGTTCCGCCGGGCGTGCAGGGCACCATCGTCGAAGTGCGCGTGTTCAATCGCCACGGCGTCGACAAGGACGAGCGCGCCCAGGCGATCGAGCGCGAGGAGATCGAGCGTCTTGCCAAGGACCGCGACGACGAGCAGGCGATCCTGGACCGCAACACCTTTGCGCGTCTGGCCGAGATCCTGACCGGCAAGACCGGCCTTGCTGGTCCGAAGGGCTTCAAGAAGGACACGGTCATCACCCGCGAGGGAATGAGCGAGTTCCCGCGTTCGCAGTGGTGGTTGTTCGCCGTCGGCGACGACGCCCTGATGACCGAAATCGAGGCGATGCGGAAGCAGTACGACGAGTCGAAGAAGCGCCTCGAGCAGCGCTTCCTCGACAAGGTCGAGAAGCTGCAGCGCGGCGACGAACTGCCTCCGGGCGTGATGAAGATGGTCAAGGTCTTCGTCGCCGTGAAGCGCAAGATCCAGCCGGGCGACAAGATGGCCGGCCGTCACGGAAACAAGGGCGTCGTCTCGCGCATCGTTCCCGCCGAGGACATGCCCTTCCTCGAGGACGGAACCCATGCCGACATCGTGCTGAACCCGCTCGGCGTGCCGAGCCGCATGAATGTCGGTCAGATCCTGGAGACCCATCTGGGCTGGGCCGCTGCCGGTCTCGGCAAGCAGATCGCCAAGGCCATCGACGTCTACAAGAAGGCGCATGACGGCAAGGCTCTGCGGGCAAGCTTCGAGGCCGTGTATGGCGACAACGAGATCGTTGCGTCGATGGACGATGCGGAGCTGGTCGAGATGGGCCAGAACCTGCGCCGCGGCGTTCCGATCGCGACCCCGGTCTTCAACGGCGCCAAGGAGTCGGACATCGAGCATCTGCTCGAGCAGGCGGGGCTCAACAAGTCCGGTCAGGTCACGCTCTATGACGGACGGACCGGCGAGCCCTTCGATCGTAAGGTCACGGTCGGCTACATCTACATGCTGAAGCTGCACCACCTGGTCGACGACAAGATCCACGCGCGTTCGATCGGCCCGTACTCGCTCGTTACCCAGCAGCCGCTGGGCGGCAAGGCGCAGTTCGGCGGTCAGCGCTTCGGCGAAATGGAGGTCTGGGCGCTCGAAGCCTACGGCGCCGCCTACACCCTTCAGGAAATGCTGACGGTGAAGTCGGACGACGTGGCGGGCCGCACCAAGGTCTACGAGTCGATCGTGCGCGGCGAGGACAATTTCGAGGCGGGCATCCCCGAGAGCTTCAACGTTCTCGTCAAGGAAATGCGCTCGCTCGGCCTCAATGTCGAATTGATCAGCAACAAGCAGAAGCCGGGCGAATTGCCGCCGGCCGAAGCTGCCGAATAAGGGGGCGGGCCCAAACGGGCCGCCTCGAGACGAACACAGCATGCCGGCGACACTCACGCCGCCGGCTTATTCGCATGATGGCCGGGCAGGGCGGTTCACTCCCCCGCCGGCGGCAGGAGACAGGCGATGAAGCAAGAGGTCATGAACCTTTTCGGCCAGCAGCCGACACAGCAGGCGTTCGACGCGATCAAGATTTCGATCGCGAGCCCGGAAAAGATCCTGTCGTGGTCCTATGGCGAGATCAAGAAGCCCGAGACCATCAACTACCGTACCTTCAAGCCCGAGCGCGACGGCCTGTTTTGCGCCCGCATCTTTGGGCCGATCAAGGACTACGAGTGCTTGTGCGGCAAGTACAAGCGCATGAAGTTCAAGGGCGTGATCTGCGAGAAGTGCGGCGTCGAAGTGACGCTCGCACGCGTCCGACGCGAGCGCATGGGCCATATCGAACTCGCCGCTCCGGTTGCCCATATCTGGTTCCTGAAGTCGCTGCCGTCGCGCATCGGCCTGCTGATGGACATGCCGCTCAAGGAGCTCGAGCGGGTGCTCTATTTCGAGTCGTATGTCGTCATCGAGCCGGGCCTGACGCCCCTCAAGGACCGTCAGCTCCTGTCCGAGGAGGAGTATGTCCGCTGCCAGGAAGAGTATGGCGCTGACACCTTCACGGCGATGATCGGCGCGGAAGCCATCCGCGAGATGCTGCGCGCGCTCGATCTCGACAAGATCAACATGGATCTGAAGCACGAGATCGCGACGACGACCTCGGAGCTGAAGCCCAAGAAGCTGATGAAGCGCCTCAAGATCATCGAGGCGTTCCAGGAATCCGGCAACAAGCCGGAATGGATGGTGATGACCATCGTTCCGGTGATCCCGCCCGATCTGCGTCCGCTGGTGCCGCTGGATGGCGGCCGCTTCGCGACCTCGGATCTGAACGATCTCTATCGCCGCGTCATCAACCGCAATAACCGCTTGAAGCGCCTGATCGAGCTGCGTGCGCCGGACATCATCATCCGCAACGAGAAGCGGATGCTGCAGGAATCGGTCGACGCATTGTTCGACAACGGCCGCCGCGGCCGCGTCATCACGGGTGCCAACAAGCGCCCGCTGAAGTCGCTCGCCGACATGCTGAAGGGCAAGCAGGGCCGCTTCCGGCAGAACCTGCTGGGCAAGCGCGTCGACTATTCCGGCCGTTCGGTCATCGTCGTCGGCCCGGAGATGAAGCTGCACCAGTGCGGCCTGCCGAAGAAGATGGCGCTCGAGCTGTTCAAGCCGTTCATCTATGCGCGTCTCGATGCGAAGGGCTACTCGACCACGGTCAAGCAGGCCAAGAAGCTGGTCGAGAAGGAGAAGCCGGAAGTCTGGGATATCCTGGACGAGGTCATCCGCGAGCATCCGGTGCTGCTGAACCGCGCTCCGACGCTGCACCGTCTCGGCATCCAGGCCTTCGAGCCGGTGCTGATCGAAGGCAAGGCGATCCAGCTTCACCCGCTGGTCTGCGCCGCGTTCAACGCCGACTTCGACGGCGACCAGATGGCCGTGCACGTCCCGCTGTCGCTCGAGGCGCAGCTGGAAGCGCGCGTGCTGATGATGTCGACCAACAACATCCTGCACCCGGCGAACGGCCAGCCGATCATCGTGCCGTCGCAGGATATCGTGCTCGGCCTGTATTACCTCTCGATCATCTCGGATGGCGAGCCGGGCCAGGGCAAGATCTTCGGCGATTTCGGCGAACTCGAATATGCGCTGCACGAGAAGGTCGTGACGCTGCATTCGAAGATCAAATATCGCTGGACCGGCGTCGGCCAGGACGGCAAGTCCTACACCAAGATCTACGACACCACGCCCGGCCGCGTGATCCTCTCGACCGCGCTGCCTGAGCACCCGGCCGTGACCTTCGACGTCGTCAATCGCCTGATGACGAAGAAGGAGATCTCCGGAATGATCGACGCCGTCTATCGCGGCTGCGGTCAGAAGGAATCGGTCATCTTCTGCGATCGCGTCATGGGCCTCGGCTTCAAGCACGCCTTCAAGGCCGGCATCTCCTTCGGCAAGGACGACATGGTCGTGCCGGAGAACAAGTGGGAGATCGTCGACACCACCCGTGCGCTCGCCAAGGACTACGAGCAGCAGTACCAGGACGGCCTGATCACTCAGGGCGAGAAGTACAACAAGGTCGTCGACGCCTGGGCGAAGTGCTCCGACAAGCTCGCCCAGGAGATGATGGCGCGCATCTCGACCGTTAAGAAGGACGAGAACGGCCGCGATAAGCCGATCAACTCGATCTACATGATGAGCCACTCGGGTGCCCGTGGTTCGCCGGCCCAGATGCGCCAGCTCGCCGCCATGCGCGGCCTGATGGCCAAGCCGTCCGGCGAGATCATCGAGAGCCCGATCATCTCGAACTTCAAGGAAGGCCTGGACGTGCTCGAGTACTTCAACTCGACGCACGGTGCCCGTAAGGGTCTGGCCGATACCGCGCTCAAGACGGCAAACTCGGGTTATCTCACCCGCCGTCTCGTCGACGTGGCGCAGGATGCCATCATCTCCGAGGTCGATTGCGGCTCGGATAACGGCATCAAGATGCGCGCCATCATCGATGCCGGTCAGGTCGTGGCTTCGCTCGGCATCCGCATCCTCGGCCGCTCTGCGGCGGAAGATGTCACGGATATCGATGGCAACGTCCTCGTGCCGAAGGGTACGATGATCGAGGAAAGCCATATCGAGAAGATCAACGCCGCCGGCGTCCAGGAGGTGAAGATCCGTTCGGTTCTCACCTGCGAGACCAAGAACGGCGTCTGCGCCACCTGCTACGGGCGCGATCTTGCCCGCGGCACGCCCGTCAACATGGGTGAGGCGGTCGGCGTCATCGCGGCACAATCGATCGGCGAGCCGGGCACGCAGCTCACCATGCGTACCTTCCACATCGGCGGCGCGGCGACGATCGCGGACCAGTCGTTCATCGAGTCCAATTTCGAGGGCACGGTGAAGATCCGCAACCGCAATGCGGCGCGCAACTCGGATGGTGACCTGATCGCCATGGCGCGCAACATCGCCATCGTGATCGTCGGTCCGGACGGCGCCGAGCGCGCGGTGCACCGTGTCCAGTTCGGCTCGAAGATGCGGGTCGACGAAGGCGACAAGGTCAAGCGCGGCCAGCGCCTGGCGGAGTGGGATCCCTATTCCCGCCCGATCCTGGCCGAGGTGGACGGCTCTGTCGGCTACGAGGATCTCGTGGACGGCATGTCGATCACCGAGACGACGGACGAGGCGACCGGCATCAGCAAGCGCGTCGTCATCGACTGGCGTGGGTCGGCCCGGACGTCGGATCTGCGTCCGGCGATCACGGTGCACGGCCCTGACGGCAAGGTTGCGAAGCTCGCCCGCGGTGGCGAAGCCCGCTACATCCTGCCCGTCGACGGCATCATCTCGATGGAGCCGGGCCAGATGACCAAGGCAGGCGACGTGCTCGCCCGTGTCTCGACCGACTCGGCCAAGACCCGTGACATCACCGGCGGTCTGCCGCGGGTGGCGGAACTGTTCGAGGCACGTCGTCCGAAGGATGCGGCGATCATCGCCGAGAAGGCCGGTGTCATCGGCTTCGGCAAGGACTACAAGAACAAGCGCCGGGTCACGTTGACCCCGCATGACGGCTCGGACGGGCTCGAGTACCTGATCCCGAAGGGCAAGCACATCCATCTCCAGGACGGCGACGTCGTCGAGATGGGCGACTACATCCTGGACGGCAATCCGGCACCGCACGACATCCTGGCGATCAAGGGCGTCGAAGAGCTCGCGGCTTATCTCGTCAACGAGATCCAGGAGGTCTATCGCCTCCAGGGCGTGGGCATCAACGACAAGCACATCGAGGTCATCGTCCGGCAGATGCTGCAAAAGATCGAGATCACCGAGTCCGGTGATACCGACATCATCACCGGCGACCAGATCGATCGGATCGAACTGGAGGAGATCAACGCCAAGATGCGCGAAGAGGGCAAGAAGCCGGCCAGCGGCGTTCCGGTCCTGCTCGGCATCACCAAGGCGAGCTTGCAGACGCGCTCCTTCATCTCGGCGGCGTCGTTCCAGGAGACCACCCGCGTCCTCACCGAGGCGGCGGTCAACGGCAAGTACGATACCCTCGAAGGCCTCAAGGAGAACGTCATCGTCGGCTCGCTCATCCCGGCCGGCACGGGCGCCCAGGTTGCCCGGATCAAGCAGGTGGCGCTGCGCCGCGACGATCTGATCGTCGGCCAGAAGGCGGATGCGGCGGCCAAGGCTGCAGCTGCTGCGGCCGTGCTTCCGGCAGCCGAATAAGGCGCTGCTGAACACGACTTGCGAAAGGGCCGCCTTCGGGCGGCCCTTTTTGTTTGGCGCAGGCTCTCCGGCCTGTTCATGGCAGCCTCAGCGACGAAAGGAGAATTTCGCCTCCGCGACCAGCTGTGATCTAACATGTTAATCAGTTGGGAGTTCGTCGATGGACGGTCAGCGCTTTGTCAGTGCGGTGGAGGCGGTCTATGCGGCCGCGGCCACGCCGTCGCTTTGGCCCGCCGCTCTGCAGACCATTGCCGATTGCTTCGACGATGTCGGCGCCGTGATGATCTACCAGCGGGACGATGGCAGCTACGGGATCATTGTCTCGCCGAGCCTCGCCGAGGGGCAGAAGGAGTATGACCGGGACGAATGGTGGCGGCACGATGTGCGCTTCGCCCGCTCGCGCGAGAGGGGATACCTGACCCGGACCGATGCGATCACCGAACGTCACATCGCAACGTCCGAGGAACTCGAAACCCTGCCGTTCTACAGCCAGTTCCTCAAGCGCCAGGGGCTGAAATGGTTCGCAGGCGTCAGCATCTCGCCGGACCCCCATGTCGCTGTTGCGCTCTCGGTCCAGCGCGCCGACAGCAAGCCGGCCTTCGTCGAGGAGGAGCTCGCAGCACTCAGCCAGTTGGGGCGGCATGTCGAGAATGCGCTCAGGCTCGGCATCCGCCTGATTACCGCGGAAGCGACACAGCAGTCAYTGGCCGACGTGCTAGCGCGGCTGAGCGTCGGGGTGTTCCTGCTCGACGCAGCCGGTCATGTGATTTTCGCAAACCCCGTCGCGGAGCAGTTATGCGGTGATGCGTTGCTGATCTCGCAAGGTCGACTGGCGGCGCGCTCCGTCCTGCAGCAGGAGGCCTTGTCCGAAGCGATCGCACGAGCGGGCGCGGCGAGTGCCGATACCTTGACGGCGGTGCCGCGGCCGCTGCTGATCCCCGGACTGGATCGAGACGGGACGCTTGCCGTGCATGTCCTGCCGGTCTGCACACCCACTGCCACGGGCGTAGAGCGCATGCTCTCAGAGACCAGTGTGATTGCCGTCGTGACCAGCGCGCAGCCAGGCGAGCCCGCCGATCCGGCGCTCGTGCGCGACCTGTTCGGCCTCACATTGGCCGAGGCCCGGATCGCTGCGCTCGTCGGCGCAGGACTTGCCCCTCGCAACGCGTCCCAGGCCCTGGGAATCTCGGAGGAGACGGCGCGGACCACGCTCAAGCGCGTCTTCGCCAAGGTGGGCGTTTCCCGCCAGAGCGAGCTATCCGCCCTGCTGGCCAGACTGGTGCTGCGCTAGCCCCGTTCGGCTGATGAGATCATACTGCGGCAATCGCACCCGAAGATCACCGCTCCCAAATGGGAGTTGCCTGGACCGCAACCCGTCGACGCATGATTGGTTGGGAAGAGGGGAGTGGCTATGGTGGTGTTGCGCGGCGCTTCGCTCTACCTTGCCCTGACGGCATTGGTGATCTTCACCCTCAGCCGCCTGCCGACCTCCGGGGGGCCATGACGGCCGAGCCGGCCCTCAGCAGGGTGGTGGTTAACGCTTTCGCTGCGAATGCGAATTCGGGGTTGACGCGAATCTCCACCTGAGTCATAAGCGCGCCACTGTCGACGGTTGTCGGACACGTTTGTCGCTTGCCTCTGCTGCGAGCGAATTTCGCGACCGAAACGCCGTCGTAAATTCCTGCGTCGATTGACGACATGGCAAGACGCATGAATGCGGACGAGTTCCGTGTTCCTCTGCATGGCGAGCGCGCCTGAGGCCCCCGAGGGGAGCCGACGGCGCGGCTTCGTTTATGTCATGGCTTTGACCGGTTCGGGGAGCGACCGAAAAGAATTCCAACCGCTCAGTGGAGCGAGAGGCCAGAATGCCGACAATCAGCCAGCTGATCCGCAAGCCGCGCTCGCCCGTCAAGGCGCGCAACACCGCTCCGGCGCTTGAGTCCTGCCCGCAGAAGCGTGGCGTTTGCACCCGCGTCTATACGACCACTCCGAAGAAGCCGAACTCGGCGCTTCGTAAGGTTGCCAAGGTGCGTTTGACCAACGGCTTCGAGGTCATTGGCTACATCCCGGGTGAAGGTCACAACCTTCAGGAACACTCCGTGGTGATGATCCGCGGCGGTCGCGTCAAGGACTTGCCCGGCGTGCGCTACCACATCCTGCGCGGTGTGCTCGATACGCAGGGCGTCAAGAACCGCAAGCAACGCCGTTCGAAGTACGGCGCCAAGCGTCCTAAGTGATTTTCTGCCCGACCGCCGAGGCTTGATGCTGAGGCGGTTCGCAGCTTTTGAGATTTGACCGGAGACTAGACGATGTCCCGCCGCCATAGCGCCGAAAAACGCGAAGTTATCCCGGACCCGAAGTTCGGTGATATCGTGGTCACGAAGTTCATGAACTCCGTGATGTACGAAGGTAAGAAGTCGACCGCAGAGCGGATCGTCTACGGCGCTTTCGACATCATCGAAGGCAAGACGAAGAGCGACCCGCTTTCCGTCTTCAAGAGCGCGCTCGAGAACGTCGCCCCGGCGATCGAGGTTCGCTCGCGTCGTGTCGGTGGCGCGACCTACCAGGTTCCGGTCGAGGTTCGCACCGAGCGCCGTCAGGCGCTGGCGATCCGCTGGCTGATCTCGGCTGCTCGCGGCCGTAACGACAAGACCATGGTTGAGCGTCTCTCGGCCGAGCTGATGGACGCGGCGAACAACCGCGGCAACGCGGTGAAGAAGCGTGAAGACACGCACCGGATGGCGGAAGCCAACCGCGCCTTCTCGCATTACCGCTGGTAATCCGCGGCACCCGACGAAAGACAGAGCACTCTCATGCCCCGTTCCCATCCCATCGATCGGTACCGCAACTTCGGTATCATGGCGCATATCGACGCCGGCAAGACGACGACGACCGAGCGTATCCTGTTCTATACCGGCAAGTCGCATAAGATCGGCGAAGTCCATGATGGCGCGGCCACCATGGACTGGATGACGCAGGAGCAGGAGCGTGGCATCACGATCACCTCCGCCGCGACGACCTGCCTGTGGCGCGACCATCGCCTGAACATCATCGACACCCCTGGCCACGTCGACTTCACCATTGAAGTCGAGCGTTCGCTGCGCGTGCTCGATGGTGCCGTCTGCGTGCTCGACGGCAACCAGGGCGTCGAGCCCCAGACTGAGACCGTCTGGCGCCAGGCCGACAAGTACGACGTTCCGCGCGTCGTCTTCGTCAACAAGATGGACAAGATCGGCGCCGATTTCTATCGCTGCGTCCAGGACATCATTGACCGCGTCGCCGGCAAGCCGGTCTGCCTGCAGATCCCGATCGGTTCGGAGGCGGAATTCGCCGGCGTCATCGACCTGGTGAAGATGAAGGCGATCGTCTGGAACGGCGAAGCGCTGGGCGCCTCCTTCGAAGAGAAGGAGATTCCTGCCGATCTCGTCGACAAGGCTGCCGAGTATCGTGGCAAGCTGGTCGAAGCCGCCGTCGAGATGGACGATGCGGCGATGGAAGCCTATCTCGAAGGCACCGAGCCGTCTGCCGACACGCTGCGCCAGCTGGTCCGCACCGCGGTCCAGCGTCGCGCCTTCCACCCCGTGCTCTGCGGCTCGTCCTTCAAGAACAAGGGCGTTCAGCCCCTGCTCGACGCGGTCGTCGATTACCTGCCGTCGCCGGTCGATCGTGGCGACATCAAGGGCATCGATTTCAAGACCGAAGAAGAGACCGTTCGTCATCCGCGCGACGAAGATCCCTTCTCAATGCTCGCCTTCAAGATCATGGACGACCCCTTCGTCGGCACGATCACCTTCTGCCGCGTCTACTCGGGCAAGATCGAGACCGGCGCCGGCGTGATCAACTCGACGCGCGACAAGAAGGAACGTGTCGGTCGCATGCTGCTGATGCACGCGAACAACCGTGAAGACATCAAGGAGGCTTTTGCCGGCGACATCGTCGCCCTGGCCGGCCTCAAGGATGTCCGTACCGGCGACACGCTGTGCGACCCGACCCATGCGGTCATCCTGGAGCGGATGGAGTTCCCCGAGCCGGTCATCAYGATCGCGATCGAGCCGAAGTCCAAGGCCGACCAGGAGAAGCTGGGCCTGGCCCTGTCGAAGCTCGCGAACGAGGATCCGTCCTTCCGCGTCTCGACCGATCAGGAGAGCGGCCAGACCATCCTGAAGGGCATGGGCGAACTGCATCTCGACATCAAGGTCGACATCCTGAAGCGCACCTACAAGGTCGACGCCAATATCGGCGCGCCTCAGGTTGCCTATCGCGAGACGCTGACCAAGAAGGCCGAGGTCGACTACACCCACAAGAAGCAGACCGGTGGTACGGGCCAGTTCGCCCGCGTCAAGCTGGTCATCGAGCCGAACGAGACCGGCAAGGGCTTCGAGTTCGAGTCGAAGGTCGTCGGYGGCTCGGTGCCGAAGGAATACATCCCCGGCGTCGAAAAGGGCCTGAACTCGGTTATCGGTTCGGGCGTGCTCGCCGGCTTCCCGGTGGTGGACGTCAAGGTGACGTTGATCGACGGTGCCTTCCACGAAGTCGACTCGTCGGCCCTGGCCTTCGAAATCGCCTCGCGGGCTGCACTTCGCGAAGGTCTGCAGAAGGGCGGTTCCGTGCTGCTCGAGCCGATCATGAAGGTCGAAGTCGTGACCCCGGAAGACTATACCGGTTCGGTCATCGGCGATCTGAACTCGCGTCGTGGCCAGATTCAGGGCCAGGACATGCGCGGCAACGCCGTCGTCGTCAACGCGATGGTGCCGCTGGCGAACATGTTCGGCTATGTCAACCAGCTGCGCTCGTTCAGCCAGGGACGCGCCAACTACACGATGCAGTTCGACCACTACGAGCAGGTTCCTTCGGCGGTCGCCGCCGAGGTTCAGGCCAAGTACGCCTGATCCACCCATTCGACTGAACATTTGAACAAGATCTGACGGAGGCTACGATGGCCAAAGAGAAGTTTGCGCGGACGAAGCCGCACTGCAATATCGGAACGATTGGTCACGTTGACCATGGCAAGACGTCTTTGACGGCTGCGATCACGAAGGTTCTGGCTGAGTCGGGCGGCGCGTCGTTCACGGCGTATGACCAGATCGACAAGGCGCCTGAGGAGAAGGCTCGCGGCATCACGATCTCGACGGCTCACGTCGAGTACGAGACTGCGAACCGTCACTATGCGCATGTCGACTGCCCCGGCCACGCCGACTACGTGAAGAACATGATCACGGGTGCGGCGC
>NZ_JBFTRC010000099.1:0-20985 GCF_056399325.1 Allobosea sp. 01N443 | reverse complement strand
GGCCATGCCTGCTCATCGTTCATCACGTCGGTTCGACAGCGATCCCGGCCATTCACGCCAAGCCGATCCTGGACCTTCTGCCAGTGGTCGGGAGCCTGGCTGCGCTCGATGCCCGGCAAGGCGAGCTGGAAACGCTCGGATACGAATGGTGGGGAGAGCTTGGCTTGGCCGGCCGGCGCTACCTTACGAAAGCCGATACGGAGACGGGGCGCAGGCTCGTCCAGCTCCATTGCTATCCCGAAGGCTCCCCGGAGATCACGCGACACCTGGCGTTCCGCGATTATCTCCGGGCCCGTCCCGACATCGCAGCCGCCTATGATCGCGTAAAGGCGGACTGCCGGAGCCGGCACCCCGACGACTCCCACGCTTATGGCGACTGCAAGGATGCGTGGATCAGACAGGCGGAGGCAGATGCTCTCGCGTGGTATCAAAGCCACTGAGCTGCGACGTCTTTGAGACCGGCCGGCCCCGACCTGAGCCAGCCGGCGGGGATGACAGGCCGTCCCCGTGGATAACCGCAGGCCGCAGGTCGCGCTTCCGGATCGTCGGGAGTTGCCCGCTTGGGCGACAGGGGGCGCAGGTTATTGCCGCTGGAGACAAGTCTGGCACATTCGGCTGCGCGCGCCGACCGTCAGCCCCCCGTCACGCTCATATGGCGCCTGACGGCAGGGCGGGCATGCCTTCGGTCGATGACGAAGTCATGGCCCTTCGGCTTGCGCGAGATCGCCTCGTCCATGGCACGGTAGAGCAGGGCATCGTCGCCGGAGGCGCGCACGGCGGCGCGCAGATCGGCGGCGTCCTCCTGGCCAAGGCACATGTAGAGAGTGCCGGTGCAGGTCAGGCGCACCCGGTTGCAGCTTTCGCAGAAATTATGGGTCATCGGCGTGATGAAGCCGAGCAGCCCGCCGGTCTCGCGAACTCGGACATAGCGCGCCGGGCCGCCGGTACGATAGGGATCGTCGTCGAGCGTATAGCGGTCCATCAGCCTCGCGCGGACGATCGAGAGCGGCAGGAACTGGTCGATGCGTCCGGGCTCGATCTCGCCGAGCGGCATCACCTCGATCAAGGTGAGGTCCATGCCGAGTCCATGGGCCCATTGCATCAGGCCCTCGATCTCATCCTCGTTGACGCCCTTCAGGGCCACCGCATTGATCTTGACCCTGAGCCCGGCCTCGCGCGCAGCCTCGATACCGCGCTGCACTTTGCCGAGATCGCCCCAGCGCGTGATCGCGCGGAATTTGTCCGGATCGAGCGTGTCGAGCGAGACATTGATGCGCCGCACGCCGCAGGCTGCGAGCTCGCTCGCATAGCGCTCCAGCTGCGAGCCGTTGGTCGTCAGGGTCAACTCATCAAGCGCGCCGCTGGTCAAATGCCGCGAGAGCGAGCGGAACAGGTTCATGATGTCGCGCCGGACCAGCGGCTCGCCGCCGGTGATGCGCAGTTTGCGGGTGCCGCGCGCCACGAAGGCGGTCGCAACCCGGTCGACCTCTTCCAGCGTCAGCAGATCGCGCTTGGGCAGGAACGTCATGTCCTCGGACATGCAGTAGACGCAGCGGAAATCGCAGCGATCCGTCACGGAGATGYGCAGATAGCTGATCTCCCGGCCGAACGGATCGATCAGCGGCGGGCGCATCACGGGCTTGTGGGAGTCGATCAGCACTCTGGTTTCGTCTCTACAGCGTTTCCACCATCCGCTGCTCGCACGTGCGTGGTGGCAGCCGCATAGCTATATCATGTTCAGACATTGGCACTGGCGTGCGTGGCGTCAATAGCTGCGATCGTCACATCCCCTTGGTGAAAAACGAAGATGTCAGCCTGGCCCACCGAAATCCGCCTCTCCAAGGATCGGCGCACCCTCCACATTGCCTTCGAGGACGGCGCGAGCTTCGCGCTGGCGGCCGAGCTGCTGCGGGTGGAAAGCCCGTCCGCCGAAGTCCAGGGCCATGACCCGAGCCAGAAGAAGACGGTGCCGGGCAAGGCCGAGGTCGAGATCATCGGCGTCGACCCCGTCGGCCACTACGCCGTCAAGCTCTCCTTCGACGACATGCACGATACCGGCATCTTTGCCTGGGACTATCTGCGCGAGCTCGGCGAGCATGCGCAGGAGAAGACGCAGGCCTATCTCGACGCTCTCGCCGCCAAGGGGCTGTCGCGGGAGCCTGTCAGACGGAGGTGACCGGCTTCCGAACCGGCGCGGTCAGGACCGCCCGGCTCGAACAAGAAAAAGGCCGGCACGAGGCCGGCCTTCCTTATCCAGGGAAGCGGGTCGCTCAGCGGGCGACGACGACCCGGGTGCCGACCTTGGTGCGCTCGTAAAGGTCGATCACATCATCGTTCAGCATGCGGATGCAGCCCGACGACACGGCCTGGCCGATCGTCTCCGGCTCGTTCGAGCCATGGATGCGATACAGGGTCGAGCCGAGATACATGGCGCGGGCGCCCATCGGGTTCTCCGGGCCACCGGGCATGAAGCGCGGCAGGTCGGGGCGCCGCTTCAGCATCTGCGACGGCGGGGTCCAGGTCGGCCACTCCGCCTTGCGCGTGATGGCCTGCGAGCCGGACCAGTCGAAGCCGGGGCGGCCGACGCCGACGCCATAGCGCACGGCCTTGCCTTCGGGCAGCACGAAATAGAGTCGGCGCTCGGTCGTGTTGATCACAATGGTGCCGGGCCGCTGCCGGGTGTCATAGGACACGATCTCGCGGGGAATGGCGGTAGCCTGCGCCTTGGCGGCCTCAGGGTTCTGCATCAATGGCTGGCGCGTCAGCGGATCGATCTCATAGGCATTGGCAGTCGACGCGGCAGCCATCAGGCCCAAGCCTGCGAACATGGCCATTCGGAAAGAGCGGTTCATCGGGACCTCAGGGCGTGGATTCGCGCGGACATGAAGTTGACCGGAAAAAGTCAACATCTCCTCAATCTCCTGTCAGACTCACGTTTGGCGTGCAATCATTGTGGCATCACATCGACGCGAGGCACGGGCTTTCGACCGCCGCGTTGCGCACCTGCAACATAAACTTGGCCGCTCAGCTCTTGAGCACGACGCAGGCCCCGTTCTGCGCCTGGATGCGACGGCACAGCGCGGTTGCCTCGGTTCGTGTGGCGGCTGGCAGCCGCACCCGATAGAAGGCCCGCGTCCCGCGACTGCGCAGCCGTGTGCCGATGATCATCGGTTGCAGCTCGGCAATGATCGTCCGGTGCTTCTCGCTCGCCCGCTGGAAAGACGCCAGCGCGCGTGCCTTCGAGAAGTTTCCGGCCAATTGCACGCCCCATGGCGCGAAGGGCGCCTCGCGCAGCTCGAGCGGCTTGCTGCCGGCGCGGATCGCCACGACCGTCGTTGCGCAGAACGAGGTTTCGTCTCGCGTTGCGCGCCGGGCAGGGCGGTCGCGCCCGTCGCCGTTCACGGCCGCGCGCGCATCCTCGGCCCAGGTCTCGGCGGCGACGCCAGTGATCGAGAGCACATAATTCTCAGTCTCGAATGGCAGGCCGCCGCGACCGGCGAGCCAGGATGCGACCCGGTTCGGGCCGCCGTTATAGGCGGCGGCGGCAAGTCCCCAATTGCCGAAGYGCTGGCGCAGCTCCGCCAGGAAATGGGCAGCCTTCGGCACGGCCTGCTCCGGGTCGAACGGGTCGAGCAGGCCGCGCTCGCGCGCCGTGCCCGGCATGAACTGCGCCACGCCCTGGGCTCCTGCCGGGCTGGTGACGCCCGGGCGAAAGCTCGATTCCTGAAAGATCAGCCGGGTGAGGAAGGCGGCCGGAACCCCCTGGCCCCGCGCCGCTTCGTCGATCAGCCGGCAGAGGGCCTGGTCGATTCCGGAGGAGGCTGGCTCCTCCGGCGCTGCCAAGGCCGGACACGCGAGCAGCGCGCCTGCGAGGCATGTCACTGGGACCAGATGGCGGTGACGCCGCCGCGGACAGGCCGTTGCCGCCCCGCCGAGCCGCCGCAACAGGCGCGGCAGGATATCAGCCGCGGCCTCAAAGGCGTCTGCGATCACAGTTCGAGGGGTTGGGCGGATCGGCATGGCTCTGTATCGCATGGGCGCACTGATTGCTCGACACATCCCGCCCGTCTCGGTCACAATCCGTCTCGGGTCCGGAACCTGTGTTTGACCGGACAAGTCTGCGGAAGGGCCTAACGATGTTCAACTGGATCATTCAGGCATTGCTGGCCTTGGCCGGGATCGTCGCCGCTTGGTTCGTTGCTCCCAGCGCTCCCAATTTCGACTTTGTTCAGATGGTGGTCGCGCTTCTCCTGCTGACGGTCTTCGTGGCGCTCGCGGCCTTCTGGCCGACATTGGCCATCTGGCGCCGGAATCGTCGGCCCCGCGACCGGGCATGATCAGGTG
This sequence comes from Allobosea sp. 01N443, assembly GCF_056399325.1. Classification (NCBI taxonomy): domain Bacteria; kingdom Pseudomonadati; phylum Pseudomonadota; class Alphaproteobacteria; order Hyphomicrobiales; family Alloboseaceae; genus Allobosea; species Allobosea sp. 01N443. The sequence goes on along the minus strand of NZ_JBFTRC010000099.1, from coordinate 16,641 downwards.
TTCGAGGGACGCGCCTGCTGCCGTGCCGGGGCGAGGCTGAAACCAATCGGGTGTTCGCGCGTAGTTGCTTCATCTGCAACCGCCATAGGGAATTCCTGTGTCCGAGCCGTGCAAGGGGCCGGTGGATGGTGCGCAACGCGCGAGGGCGGTCGTCTGATGCAGGTTTCCGCTGAGGAGCAAGCGCTCGTCGGGCTTTACCGGTCGCTCTCCTTCGAAAACCAGCGAAATGTCATCCGCTATGCCGACGCGGTGCGGGATATCGAGACCATGTTCAAGCGCGCCCCTGCAGGGGATTTCCCCTGACCGCGAAGCCGGCGCAATGGACGCGATCCCGCATCGCGGACACACTCTGACAGTCTGAGCAAACCAGTCCAGCGAAGGAGTTCGCTCGATGCCGATCGGGTCGTCTGTCCTTGCTGCAGTTTTCCTTGCCATCGCCTCGGCCGCCGCACCGGCTGCTGCCCAGCAGCGGACGCTCGGTCCGCCGACAGGCTCGGTCCGCATCCAGCAGGTCCAGGTTGCCTTCATCGGCTCCGGCGAGGTCGGCGGCGGAACGCTGAAGTTCGGCGGCCGTTCCTACGGCATCACGGTCGGCGGTGTGGGCTTCGGCGGCTTCGGCGCTTCACGGATGACGGCGACCGGGACGGTCTACGGCCTTCACCGCTTGCAGGACTTCGCGGGGGCTTATGTCCAGTTGCGCGAGGGTTGGGCGCTGGGAGCGCAGGGCAAGGGCAGCGTCTGGCTCCGCAACAGCAATGGCGTCACGATGAAGCTGAACACGCGCAGCCAGGGTCTGCAGCTTGCGCTTGGGGCAGACGGCATCCTGATCGGTTTCAAGTGATCCGGGGCCGAAGGCCCGCGCTCTGACACAATCGGACCTGACGAGATCGCGAGCCAGGGCTTGCTCGCGATCTCGCCGAGATTTCTACTGAATGGCGCCGCGCTTGGGGCCGAAACCGTCGAAATAACAGCGGCAAGGGGCGCCTCTTGGCGATGGCGGCGCTTCGCAGGAGCCGCGGGAGGTGACGCACATGTCGCCATAGCGCGGCTGGCGATAGGGGCGCTCATAGCCGTAGCGCGGCGGCGGTGGCCGGTCGTAGTCCCAGCCCCGATCATAGCCGTAGCGCGGCGGCGGGCGGTCATAGGGGTCATAATACTGTGCGTGCGCCGCTGCCGCCGGGATCAGCGCCGAGACCACTGCCGACGTGAGGATCAGTTTTCTGAGCAGCATCGATGGGTCCTCCGATTCGAGGCGTGAATAGCTCGCTGCGGATGAACGGAACGTGACCCGCTCTGTTCCCTCCAGGGCCAAAGGCGCGCTTTCCCCATGGGCAACGGATATGCGCGGCGTGAGCGGCAGGTGACGCGCGTGCTCTGCGGCCTGGCGGTCCGCGCCAGCGAAGTCAGCTGTCGGGATTCGCCGCAATGTCGCATTGTGTGGCGTTGCCGCCTGATGGAGGCGGGGAGGGCCTCCTACAGCACTGCGGCTGGGTCGGTGCTGAGATTTCCCCGGCTGCGTGCGGGCTTGGCGGAACTGCGCCTTGACGGCGCATGTGTCCGCGACTAGGAGAAGCGCCGGTCCGGGCGGCTAGCTCAGCGGTAGAGCACTCCCTTCACACGGGAGGGGTCACAGGTTCGATCCCTGTGCCGCCCACCATTTTTCCTCTTCATATCGCTGTCGAGATCTGTGCAAAGCGCGCTTTGCGTGCATCAGCATGGCTATCCAGTTGTGACGCAGATATCGCGCTGCTTGCCTCAACGACGGGCCGCGTCACCCGACCTGATCGGTCAGCAGCGGAGCCGATCAAAGCCCCGCCGATCGCTATTTCGCCGATGCGCAAAGCGCGGGCGCCGGCTCCAGTATCTGCCGCACGGCGCCGTGCAACTCGTCGAAATGCTGGATCACGAGATCGGGCTCCAGCTCCTCGATCGGGACATCGGTATAGCCGAAGGGAACGCAGATCGAGGGGATACCGGCGGCACGCGCGGTGGTGATATCCGTGCGTGAATCGCCGATCATCACCGCGCGCCTAGGGTCACCGCCGGCGGCTTCGATCGTCAGCGTCAGGTGGCGGGGGTCGGGCTTGTGGAAGGCGAAGCTGTCGCGCCCGGCCACAGCCGCAAAATGCCCGCTGATGCCAAAATGCTCGAGGATCAGGCGCGTGTGCAGGATCGGCTTGTTGGTGCAGACGGCGAGCGCATAACCGTCCTCCGCCAAGGCCTGCATGGCAGCAACGACGCCCTCGTAGAGATAGCTGTTCGAGGCGACGTCCTCGGCGTAGATTCGCAGGAAGTCCTGGAACAGCCGCTCCAGCGTCTCTTCGTCGAGCGGCCGTCCGGAGACGCGAAAACCACGTTCGATCAGGGCGCGGGCGCCGGCGCCGACGAGTTCACGCGCGCGTTCCAACGGCAGGGGCGAGAGCTTTTCCTGCTCGAGAATGACGTTGAGCGTGCGCATGATATCGGGCGCGGTCTCGGCGAGGGTGCCGTCGAGATCGAAGACGACGATGGGGAGCAAGCTCATGGGCGGGGTTCCGGTGCGCAGGTGCTTTGGGCCTCTAAAGGCGGTCTGGTCCGGTTTGGCAAGCGAGCCGCGCCGGATCGTCATCTTGGCAGGCAGCAACAATGCTATCTTTGCCTTGATTCGCGTGAAGGATGGCAGTGGTGTCTGAATATCTTGAAAACGCCGGCTTCCGCCGGTCGGTGCTCAGGGCGCTGCTGGCGCTCGGCACCTGCATCGTGCCGMATGTCTCCGCTCAGGCCGCGCCCTTCGAGTTTGCGCCTGCGCCGCAGACGGATCTCAACCGTGTCTACAGGGTCGATCGCGCCACCGGCGAGGTCGGCGCCTGCCAGTTCCAGCTCAAGGAAGGCGGCGTCGGCGTCACTGTCTGCTTCCCGGCGGGGGAGGGGGCCGGCCCGCAGGCGCCGAGCGACTACCTGCTGATGCCGTCGCGCCACGAGCGTGAAGGTGGCATCTTCCGCGTCAATGTTCGCACCGGCGAGATGAGCATCTGCTACGTCTTCGACGACAAGGTGGTCTGTACACCGCAGACGAAATAGCCCCGTCCTGCGCTTCGAGCACCTGCAGCATGCGGCATTTTGAATCGGCGCGACGCGATCGCTCGTGCTAGAGGCCCGGGCATGTCCGCAATCGCGTCGAGGCCCGCCATGCTGAAGCTGAATGATCCGTCGCTCCTGAAATCGCAGTGCTATGTCGATGGCGCCTGGATCGGCGCGGGCGTCGATGCGGTCGACAATCCCGCAACCGGCGAGCTGCTGGCCAAKGTGCCGCGCTTCGGCGCCGATGAGACCACCGCTGCGGTCGAAGCCGCCTCGCGGGCCTTCAAGCCCTGGGCGAAGAAGAGCGCCAAGGAGCGCTCGGTGATCCTGCGCAAATGGTTCGACCTGATCATGGCGAACCAGGAGGACCTGGCGCAGATCATGACCGCCGAGCAGGGCAAGCCGCTGAGCGAAGCGCGCGGCGAGGTCGCCTATGCCGCCTCCTTCGTCGAGTTCTACGCCGAAGAGGCCAAGCGCATCTATGGCGAGACGATTCCCTCGCCCTTCCCGAATTCGCGCATCATCGTCCAGAAGCAGCCAGTCGGCGTCTGCGCTGCGATCACGCCCTGGAATTTTCCGGCCGCGATGATCACCCGCAAATGCGCTCCCGGTCTCGCCGCCGGCTGTACCTTCGTGGTCAAGCCGGCCCCGGATACGCCGCTGACGGCACTGGCTCTGGTCGAACTGGCCGAGCGGGCCGGTTTCCCCAAGGGCGTCATCAATCTCGTCACCGGCGATGCGCAGGCCATCGGCGGCGTGATGACCTCGCACCCGGCCGTGCGCTTCATCGGCTTCACCGGCTCGACGCCGGTCGGCAAGCTCCTGATGCAGCAGGCCGCCTCGACGGTGAAGAAGGTTGGCCTCGAGCTCGGCGGCAATGCGCCCTTCATCGTCTTTGACGATGCCGATCTCGACGCTGCCGTGCAGGGCGCGATCATCGCCAAGTACCGCAACATGGGTCAGACCTGCGTCTGCACCAACCGGCTCTTCGTGCAGGACGGCATCCATGACGATTTCGTCGCGAAATTCGCCGGCGAAGTCGCAAAGATGAAGGTCGGCAACGGTGCCGAAATCGGTGTCGTGCAGGGGCCGCTGATCAATGAGCGCGCGGTCGAGAAGGTCGAGCGTCATGTCGCCGATGCCGTCGCCAATGGGGCGAAGGTCGTGGTCGGCGGCAAGCGCCATGCGCTCGGTCGCACCTTCTTCGAGCCGACCGTGCTTGCCGGCGTCACCACGAAGATGCTGGTGACGCGCGAGGAAACCTTTGGCCCGCTCGCTCCGGTCTATCGCTTCACCAGCGAGGACGAGGTCGTGGCCATGGCCAATGACACGCCCTTCGGGCTCGCCGCCTATTTCTACACCCGGGATCTCGGTCGCGCCTTCCGCGTCGCCGAGGAGCTCGAATACGGCATGGTCGGCATCAACTCCGCCATCCTCGGCACCGAGGTTGCGCCCTTCGGCGGGGTCAAGGAATCCGGCCTCGGCCGCGAGGGCTCCCTCCACGGCATGGATGAGTTCGTCGAGATCAAGTACATGCTCCTCGGCGGGCTGGGCGCGTGACAGGTCAGGACAAGCTGATGAGCCCCGACGACCTCAAGAAGCAGGCGGCAGCGCGCGCGCTCGAACTGGTTCGCCCAGGCATGAGGCTCGGCCTCGGCACGGGCTCGACGGCGAAGCATTTCGTCGACCTGCTCGGCGCTCGCGTTGCGGCGGGGCTGGATGTGCTCTGCGTCGCGACCTCCGAAGCGACGCAGGCCCAGGCCATGGCGCTGGCCATCCCGATGTCGACGCTCGATCAGACGCCGGAGCTCGACCTGACGGTCGATGGCGCAGACGAGGTCGATCCGCAGCTTCGCCTGATCAAGGGTGGCGGAGCAGCCCATCTGCGCGAGAAGATCGTCGCGGTGGCCTCGAAGCGCATGGTCGTCATCGCCGATGACACCAAGCTGGTCGAGACCCTCGGGCGTTTCCCGCTGCCGATCGAGGTCGTGCCTTTCGGGCTTGAGGCGACGCGTCGCGCCGTGGCGTCCGCGATCGCGGCATCGGGGGCGGCAGGCGAGATCAAGCTGCGGCTGCGCCCGGACGGCTCGACGCTGGTCACCGATGGCGGCCATTTCATCCTTGATGCGCATCTCGGGCGCATCGAACAGCCCGAGGCGCTCGCCGCCGCCTTGAACGCCGTTCCGGGCGTGGTCGAGCACGGGCTCTTCCTCGGCATTGCCTCCTGCGCCATCCTCGCCAGCAGCTCGGGCCTGAAGATTCTCGGCACGATCGAATGATTCCATTCCGGCGCAATCCGCGCTAAGGAGACGCGCACCACGCCGCCCGGAACCGGACGGATACGTCACCACGCCGATCGCGGCGATACCGAAACCGCCGGGTGGACCGGCTCGCTTGCCGAAGGGCGGGCGAGGGTCATGCCCGGGCTGTGTGAGTCAGCCTGATAATGAAGGGGCCCAACGCAATGTTCCGTCACCACCTCGCCGGCGTGGCCGTCGGTCTGGCGCTTGTATTCGCCGTGCCTGCGCAGGCCCAGGCTCCGGCTGCGACCCCGGCTCCGGCCTCCACGGTGACGGCTTCGCAGCTCCAGGCTGGCCGCGATGTCGTGATCTCCTCGGGCATCGCACAGTCCTTCGAGTCGATTTACGGCGAGTTCCGCGATCGCGTCCGCCAGATCGTCGGCACCACCCGTCCCGAGATCCAGAAGGATCTGAATGAGGTGATCGATACGCTGAAGCCGGAATCCGATCAGAAGATCGCGGAGATGATCACCGCGGCAGGCGAGATCTTCGCGAAGAAGATGACCGAGTCCGACCTCAAGGAGGTCGCCGCCTTCTTCAAGTCGCCGGTCGGGCAGCGCTACAACGCCTTCCGTCCGCAGGCGATCGACGAGATCTTCGTCGTGCTGCAGCCATGGACCCTGCAGACCAGCAACTTCCTGTTCGATCGGTTCAGCCAGGAAATGCGCAAGCGCGGCCACCAGCTCTGAGCAGCCGACACAAGCCGTCCAAAGAGAAGGCCGCCGGTGATGAACCGGCGGCCTTCTTGGTTTTCGAGACGGGGGGCGGTTCACCGCGCGGCCCGCATCCGGCTCGATCATCCCTTGCACGGGCAGCAACTGAGGCGCCCCGGCGGGACATATGACCAGGGCGGGTCGCTCAGACCATCGGGCTGGATAGTCGCATCCGGTCCGATGTCTGAGCTTCAGTGATTGCATCGGCCCGAAAACTGCAATCCGCTTCCGGGCCGATATCTTAGTCTTCGGAAGCCTTGAACCTGTTCAGCCCGCTCATCACGAAGGGCGCGACGAGCCCGATGAAGGCCAGGCCGAGCAGGATCGCGGAGCCAGGGTTCTCGAGCAGGATCATCGGGTCGCCGAGGCTGATCTGGAGCGCGCGGCGCAACTGCGCCTCCGCCATCGGGCCGAGGATGAGCCCGACCACCATCGGAGCGACCGGATAGTCGTAGCGGCGCATCAGAAAGCCGAGGAAGCCGAAGACGAAGAGCATCGAGAGTTCGACCACCGAGGCCTTGACCGCGAGCGTGCCCATCGCCGCGAAGACCAGGATGCCGGCATAGAGCCAGGGCTGGGGGATCGCCAGAAGCCTGACCCAGAGCCCGATCAGCGGCAGGTTGATGATCACCAGCATCGTGTTGGCGATGAAGAGCGAGGCGATCAGGCCCCAGACGAGATCGGGGCGTTCGGCGAAGAGCAGCGGGCCAGGGTTGAGCCCGTATTGCTGGAAGCCAGCCAGCATGATCGCGGCCGTCGCCGAGGTCGGCAGGCCGAGCGTCAGCAGCGGCACCAGCGTGCCCGCCGCCGAGGCATTGTTGGCGGCTTCCGGGCCGGCGACGCCTTCAATCGCGCCCTTGCCGAACTCGCCGGGATATTTGCAGAGCTTCTTCTCGGTCGAATAGGACAGGAAGGTCGGCACCTCTGCGCCGCCAGCGGGCAGCGCGCCGATCGGGAAGCCGAAGGCGGTCCCGCGCAGCCATGGCGCCCACGAGCGCTTCCAGTCCTCCTTGGTCATCCAGAGCGAGCCCTTGATCGGGACGATCTCCTCCGGGTCCCGGAAGCGCTTGGAAGCGACATAGAGCGCCTCGCCGACCGCAAACAGGCCGACGGCCAGCGTCGTCACCTCGACGCCGTCGAGCAGTTCCGGCACGCCGAAGGTCAGGCGCGCCTGTCCGGTCAGGCGGTCGATGCCGATCAGGCCGAGCGTGACGCCGATGGCGAGGCTGGTGATCCCGCGCAGAGGTGAATCGCCGAAGGTCGCCGATACCGTGACGAAGGCGAGGATCATCAGCGCGAAATAGTCCCACGGCCCGAACTTGACCGCGACCTCCACCAKCCACGGCGCGAGGAAGGCGAGGCCCAGCGTCGCGATGGTGCCGGCGACGAAGGAGCCGATCGCGGAGGTTGCCAGTGCCGGGCCGCCGCGGCCGGCCTTGGCCATCTTGGAACCTTCGAGCGCGGTTGCGAGAGAGGCACTCTCTCCTGGCGCGTTAATCAGGATCGCAGTGGTCGAACCGCCATACATGCCGCCGTAATAGATGYYGGCGAACATGATCAGCGAGMCGGCGGGATCGAGTTTGAAGGTCACCGGCAGGAGCAGTGCCACCGTCAGCGCCGGGCCGATGCCCGGCAGGACGCCGACTGCAGTGCCGAGGAAGACGCCGACCAGCGCGAAGAGCAGTTTCGACGGCTCGATCGCGACGGCGAAGCCGTGCATCAGTGCGTTGAATGTGTCCATTGTCCCGGCTCCTCAGAACAGCTTTTCAAGCGGACCGGACGGCAGCGTCAGCTGCAGCAGCTTGGAGAACATCAGGAAGATGGCAAGCCCGAGCACGAGGCCGATGCCGAAATCGACGGCCAGTGCCTGACGGCCGAAGGAGCGCGCGGTCGCGGAGAAGACGATGGCCGTCGCAATGATGAAGCCGCCGCCGAGCCCGATGCAGGCGATCAGGCCGATCAATCCGCCCGTCAGCCAGAGCACCGCGGTGCTGTCGACCGCCTCGGGCTTGGGCAGGCCCTCCCGGAACGCGACGACGAGATGGCACAGGCCCAGCACGCCAAGGACGGCGCTGACCACGTAGGRCATCGCCGTCGGGCCGACGCCATAAGTCGAGACGATCGTCTGCGATTTCGCGTCATAGGCGACGAGAGCCGCCGCGATCAGCAGCAGAGCTGCGACGACGAGGGCGGGGATGTCGGCGCCCTTGGCCGAGGAGGTGGAGGCCATGTCGTTCCTTACCTGGTTTGATGCGGACCAGAACCGGTGCGCCCAGCTGATGGCAAAGCGGCGACTGCCAGAGATAACTGGCAGGAGAGAATGGGCGGGCGGTGATGGCACCGCCCGCCCATGCCTATGTTCGTCAGTCGCCTGTGGCGTTACTTCACAAGGCCGACGTCGCGGAGGACCTTGCCGACGCGGGCATCTTCGGCCTTCAGGAAGGCTTCGAACTCGGCGCCGCCGAGATAGGCGTCATCCCAGCCGCGAGCCTTGAGGATCTCGGCCCATTCCTTCGACTTGGCCATCTTCTCCATGGCATCGGCCAGCACCTTGCGCTGCTCGGCGGTGATGCCGGGAGGGGCGACGACCGAACGCCAGTTCAGCACCTCGAGATTGACGCCGCCCTCCTTCAGGGTCGGGGCATCGGGGGCGTTGGGGAGGCGGGCGCCGGAGCTCACGCCGACGACGCGCAGCTTGCCAGCCTTGATCTGACCCTCGAACTCGCCATAGCCCGAGATGCCGGCCGTGACGCGCCCGCCGAGCAGCGCGGCCAGGGCCTCGCCACCGCCGGAGAAGGGGATGTAGTTGATCTTGGTGGCATCGCCGCCGACAGCGCCGGCGAAGAGGGCAGCCATGATGTGGTCGACGCCGCCGGCCGAGCCGCCAGCCCAGGTCACCTTGGCCGGGTCGGCCTTGACGCGGTCAGCGAGGTCCTTGGCGGTCTTGATCGGCGAATCCGCGGGAACGACGATGACCTGAGCCTCGGCGGTCAGGCGTGCGATCGGCGTCACCTGGCTGAGATTGACCGGCGACTTGTTCAGGAGGATGGCGCCGACCATGACGAAGCCGTTGACCATCAGCTGCGAGCCGTCGCCCTTGGCGCCGTTCACGAACTGCGCAAGGCCGATGGTGCCGCCCGCGCCGTTGACGTTGTTGACCTGCACGCTCTTGGCGATGCCGGACGCGGTCAGCGCCTGCTGCATCGAGCGGGCGGTTCCGTCCCAGCCACCACCCGGCGCGGCCGGAGCCATGATCTTGAGCTCGAGCTGCGCAAATGCGGCAGTCGTCAGGCCAGCGAGCGCCAGAGCCGTCACGGCTCCGCGCGACAGAATGGATTTGAGCATGTTGTTCCTCCGCTTGCGGATTCCCGCACTGTTTTGGTGTCAGCGCTCCGCGAGTGACACTTTGACGCTCCGCCGGTCAATTGCGCCTGATTGCATAATCTCAAGTCAAGGTCTTTTGCGCATCAACGCACGCGAGCCGGCGGAATTCACGCTAGGCGGGCTTGGTGCGATCGCGTAATCGCATGACCATGAGCTTGAACTTCAACTCGCGGGATGTCGATCGCGCTGTGATCACCGACCCTTCCCCGTCGCGCCAGGCCCTTCGACTCGCAGCGCTGGGCGGCATCCTCATGGTCGCGTTGCCGCTCGTCATGTGGGCGGCAAATCGGTCCGCGCCGCTGATGCTCGGGCTGGCGGCAGCGGCATTCGCTGCCGCTGCCGTTGCCGCTGCGGGCCGCGATGTCGGCCCCCTGTTGCGGCGCATCCTTGCAGGCTTGCGAAGCCCGATCGGCCTCGCACTGACGGCCCTCCTTGCCTGGGCCCTGGTCTCGCTGCTGTGGACGCATCGGCCGGCATCCGGCTTTGCAGCCTGGGCGGAGTTGCTGCTGCCTCTTGGTTTTGCCCTGGTGATCGCGGCGAGTGCCTGGTTCAGGCCGAAGCAGGCACTGATGCGGGCCCTGGCCATTTGCCTGATACTGGCCTCGGGCCTGATCTTCCTGGAGCTGCAGAATGGCCTCGCTCAGCGCATTACGCTGGGCCTGGGCGGCAAACAGATGAGCTTTATATTCAACCGGCCGGTCATCGCCTGCCTCGTGCTCCTGGCTCCGGCTGTGCACTTGCTCTGGAGCGGCGGATCGAAACGCGTCGCCGATCGTCTGCTGGCGGGGGGCGTAGCCGCAGCGGTTGCGGGCATCATTCTCTATTCCGATAGCGGCACTGCGAAACTTGGATTGGGCATTCTCGTCCTTGCCTGGCTGCTGGCCCGCCTGCTTCCACGTCTGACTCTGGCTGCGACGGCACTTGGCTTTGCGGCGACGCTGGTGCTGGCGCCGGTGATCGGACAATTGGTCGATCGGCTTCTGCCGCCCGCGCTCTATGAGCAGACGGCCGAATCCCATTCGCGTGACCGCGTCGACATCTGGCTCAGCTTCGGGGAGGCGATCGCGGCCCGCCCGTTCATCGGCTCTGGCTTCGGCTCCTCCTCGGCCCTCCAGACGCACCCGGTCGCAGAACAGGTCTCGCCGCCACGTCGCTTGCTCCTGGCGGTTGGACACCCGCATAGCGCGCCGATTCAGCTCTGGACGGAAACCGGCATCGTCGGCGCCGCATTGCTGCTGGTTGCTGGGCTGTTGTTCTTCCGGAGGCTTGGCGCCTTGTCCGCGCGCGAACGCGCCCCGCGGCTTGCACTTTTTGCGGCAGCCTTCGTCATGGCATCGGTGGGACATGGCGCCTGGCAGGGCTGGTGGATCGCGGCCCTGGCTGCCGCCGCCCTTTGGTTCGAGTCGGGCCGAGATGTCGGCCGAGGAGCAGAGCATGGCTGATTTCGATGTCGACCTTTTCGTGATCGGCGCTGGTTCCGGCGGTACGCGCGCGGCGCGGATCTCGGCCGGGCACGGGGCGCGCGTCATGATCGCCGAGGAAGACCGCATCGGCGGCACCTGCGTCATTCGCGGCTGTGTCCCGAAGAAGCTCTTCGTCTATGCCAGCCGCTTTGCAGACGAGTTTGAGGATGCTGCCGGCTTCGGCTGGACGCTCGACAAGCCGAGCTTCGACTGGCCGACCTTGCGGGATGCCGTTGCCAACGAAGTGACCCGGCTCTCCGGCCTTTACCGCAAGGGGCTTGAAGGCGCCAAGGTCGCGATCCGCGAAGAGCGCGCTGTGGTCGAAGGGCCGAACACGGTGCGCCTGCTGAAATCCGGCGAGACCGTCCGGGCCCGGCACATCCTGGTCGCGACCGGAGGCTACCCCGCCTTCGATCCGCCGATCCCTGGCGGCGAACTCGGCATCAGCTCGAACGAGATCTTTCATCTTCCGAGCCTGCCGCGGCGCATGCTGGTGGTGGGCGGCGGTTATATCGCGCTCGAATTTGCCAGCGTGTTCCGCCGCCTCGGCGTCGAGGTGACGGTGCTGCACCGCGGCGACAATGTCCTGCGCGGCTTCGAGGAGGATCTGCGCGTGCGCCTCCGCGATGCGCTGGTCCATGCGGGCATCACGTTGCGGCTGGGCTGCACCATCGATCGCATCGAACAATTGGCCGATGGTACGCGCCGTGCCCATTGCGCCACGGGCGAGCCGATCGATGCGGACGTGGTTCTCGTGGCGACCGGCCGTCGTCCCAATACGGTGGGGCTCGGCCTGGAGACCGCCGGCGTCAAGCTCGGGCCCATCGGTCAGGTCATGGTCGATGCGAATTCGGCCTCGACCGTGCCGTCGATCCACGCGGTCGGCGATGTCACCAATCGCATCAATCTCACGCCCGTCGCCATTCGCGAGGGCCACGCCTTCGCCGACTCGACCTTTGGCGGAAAGCCCTGGGCGATGGACCATCACGTGGTGGCCTCGGCAGTATTCACCACACCGGAGATCGGAACGGTCGGCCTGACCGAGCAGCAGGCGATCGCCGCTGGTTACGAACTGCGCGTCTTCGAGGCCGGTTTCCGGCCGATGAASGCGACGATCTCGGGCCGCCACGAGCGCATCTACATGAAGCTCGTGGTCGACGCGAAAACGGACCGGATGCTGGGTGTCCACATCATCGGCCATGACGCGGGCGAGATCATCCAGGCGGTGGCGATTGCCGTCACCATGGGAGCGACCAAGGCCGATTTCGACCGCACCATCGCGCTGCATCCGAGCGCGGCCGAGGAACTCGTGACGATGCGGACGGCGCGCCACTGAGCAGCAAGGCGGCGCCCCTTGGGGCGCCGCCTTGCATCACTTGGTCAGTCCCTTCCGGACGAGCCAATCCTGGACGACCTGCGCCACCTCGAGATTGTTCTTGTCCATCATCAGCATATGGGAATTGCCCTTGATGCCGATGCTGGGGAGGTTGACGACATCGACTGAGCCGCCCGCCGCCCTGATCTTGTCGCCGAACTCGGTGCCGTTCTTGCGGATCGTCGGCCAGCGCGCATCCTGTTCGATGTAATCGCCATAGATCATCAGGACGGGGATGTTCTTCAAAACATCGGCCTTGGCGGGGTCTCCGAGGCCTGCCGGTTCYACCGCGATCAGGGCCTTGATCTTGTCGGGCCGGGCCTGGGCAACCTTGAAGCCGAACTGGCCGGCCTGGCTGTGGAACACGATCACACAGGGGCAGATCTTGTCGACTTCGGCCAGATAGGCGTCGATGATCATCTGGTCCGTCGACGTCCAGCGCGGCACGATCTGCTTGACGAAATTGTCGTAGCCATCGGGCGGGAACTGGCTGCCGGCCAGGAATGTCCGCTTGGCCGGGTCKTTATCATAGGCATTTGCGCCAGCGCCGATACGGAAGCGCTCGAACGGGTTCGCGGTGGTCAGGAAGACCGGCTCGCCGGGGATGACGTCGGGATACATGGCCCAGCCGGCACGGCCGCGCTCGACGGCATCGGAATTATAGACGGCCCAGCCCTTGCGCAGGAAGTATTCGAGCCAGCCTTGCCGTCCATCCGGCGTGCTCTCCCAGTTCACGCCGGTCATGCCACCGCCATGCCAGAACAGCAGCGGCGCTGCACCGCGCTCGTTCTGCGGCAGGAAATACTGCACATACATCTGGCCGGTCTGGTAAGTGCCGTTGGGGTCGACCTTGGCCGGTACCCCGCCAGGGGTGAAGGTGACCTCCTTCACGGGACGGCCCGAGATCTCGACCAACTTGCCGCCGACATGGAACGAGCCCATGCCGCGAAGCGCGAGGGGCTCCTCGGCCCGTGCAGCCCATGCTGCGGCAACCATGAAAGCAGCAACCGCGAACGCGCGAATGACCATGCCTTGTTTCTCCCTGCCGATGTTCTTGTGATTGGCAGGTGACGTTAGGGAGCTGTCGAGGCGAATACAACGATGCCCGGCAGCCGGCGGCTTGCATCGCCGACGGGATGAACTCCTCGGCCGACACGCAGAGGCGAACGAAGCGGCATGCCCTTGCCGTGCTCTTGGGCGCTCTCGTTCACGCGGCCCGGTCCTGGTCGCCGGAACAGCTCCGCCCTGCGACGCCCAGCTCGCGCATACGTAACCGTCAACGGCTTTATGGTCTTTGCTGCGGTGCGGGTGTATAGCGCCGGGATCACACTGCCTTTCCGTGGGGAGGGGTGGGCGTGAGATGTTATCATCAGGAGCAAGTGAGATGTCCGAGCGGTGGACGCCCGAGAGCTGGAGGGCAAAGCCCGTCCAGCAGATGCCGGAATATCCGGACCAGGCAGCCTTGAAGGCGGTTGAGCAGCAGCTCGCCGGCTTTCCGCCGCTCGTTTTTGCAGGCGAGGCGCGCAAGCTCAAACGGGCGTTGAGCAAGGTTGCCGCCGGTGAGGCCTTCCTCCTCCAGGGCGGCGACTGCGCCGAGAGCTTCGCCGAGCATTCGGCCGATAATATCCGCGACTTCTTCCGCCTGTTCCTGCAGATGGCGGTCGTCCTGACCTTTGCCGGCGGCTCGCCGGTGGTGAAGGTCGGCCGCGTCGCTGGCCAGTTCGCCAAGCCGCGCTCGACCCCGACCGAGACGATCGGTGGCGTCGAGCTGCCGAGYTACAAGGGCGATATCATCAACGACAACGAGTTCACGGCAGAATCCCGGATTCCGGATCCGCGCCGTCAGCTCGAGGCCTATCGCCAGTCGGCGGCGACGCTGAACCTGATCCGCGCCTTCGCCACCGGCGGTTATGCCAATCTCGACAATGCGCATCGCTGGATGCTCGGCTTCGTCAAGGACAGTCCGCAGTCGGGCCGCTACCAGGAGGTGGCGGGGCGCATCACCGAGGCGCTCGATTTCATGCGCGCCATCGGCATCGATCCTGAGACGCATCCCGAGATGCGGAGCACGGATTTCTACACCAGCCACGAGGCGTTGCTGCTCGGCTACGAGCAGGCGATGACCCGCGTCGATTCCACCTCCGGCGACTGGTACGACACCTCCGGCCATATGGTCTGGATCGGTGACCGCACCCGCCAGCTCGACCATGCCCATGTCGAGTTCTTCCGTGGCATCCGCAATCCGATCGGCCTGAAATGCGGCCCGTCCCTGACCCCGGACAACCTGATGAGGCTGATCGACACGCTCGATCCGCAGAACCAGGCCGGACGCCTGACGCTGATCGCACGCTTCGGCGCCGACAAGGTCTTCGACCATCTGCCGGCCCTGGTACGCGCCACCAAGCGGGAAGGGCGCAATGTCGTCTGGTCCTGTGATCCGATGCACGGCAACACGGTGAAGGCTGCGAGCGGCTACAAGACGCGGCCCTTCGACCTGATCCTGAGCGAGGTGAAGAACTTCTTCGCCGTGCACCAGGCCGAAGGCACCTATGCCGGCGGCCTGCACCTGGAAATGACCGGCAAGAACGTCACGGAATGCACGGGTGGTGCACGCGGCATGACCGACGCCGACCTGAACGACCGCTACCACACCTTCTGCGACCCGCGCCTCAATGCGGAGCAGGCGCTGGAGATGGCGTTCCTGGTTGCAGAACTGGTCAAGCGCGAGCGCTCGGGCCGGGCCCGGCCCGAGGCCGAGGCAGCGGAATAAGCAGGCGTCACCCTGGCAGAAACAAGAAAGCCGCGGCGTGAGCCGCGGCTTTTCCTATTAGTCCGGGTCTTCAGATCAGAATTTTACGCCCGCGGCGACGCGGGCCGTGTTGACCGTCGTCGTTGTCCCTTCGACGTCCGCGAAGCGGATCAACTGGTATTCGCCGCGCAGGAAGAGGTTGTCGGTCAAGGCCATGTCAACGCCGGCGCCGACCGCGAGGCCGTAGCCATAGACGTTCTTCTTGGTGGCCCCGACTGTGAGCGGGTAGCCAACCGCCATGCCGGAGTTGATGGCGCCGGTGACAGGATTCGCCTGGGTGATGAAGTTTGTCGCTGTGATCGTCGATGCGGTGTCGAAGCGACCGACGGCGCCACCGAATGTCGCGAAGGGCATGATGCGGCCATAGGCCCAACCCATGCGAATGCGCGCCGTCGCGTAGTCGTTCAGAACCGCTCCCTGGCGGGTCGTCATGGACCAGTCATTTACCGTGCCGTTCGAGGTGATCGTCCGGCGCGCAATGAAGTCGTTGATGCCGTAGCTCTGGTCGGAGCGGGTATAGTCGGCCTCGATGCCGAGTACGGCATCGCCAAAGGCAATGTTATAGCCGGCCATGCCAAAATACGTTGCGCCGCTGTCCCTCTTCGACGGCAGGTTGTTGACGAACGAGCCCATATTGCTCTCGGCGCCAAGCAACGTGTTCCGGAAGGCGAAATTGGCCAGGTTCTGCAGGCCGGTTCCGGGCTCGAATTTCGTCTCCGAGACCCCGGCGCCGCCGCCCAGATAGAAGCCCGTCCAGTTGACCCCGCCCGAGAAATACTCCGATGGCGGCGGTGGTGCATCTTCGATCTGCGAGCCGCGCAACACCGGATAGTCGGCCGAAGCCGCCGGCATGGCGGCCACGGACAGTCCGAGCGCGGCAAGGCCCAGGGCCGGCGCAATGGAGCGGATACGCATCGTGGTCTCCCCGAGCAGGGGCCGCAACCCGGCCTTTGTCGCACTGCTCTGGGCGGTATTGATGCATTGGTAACCCTAATGCGGCGTTAACGTGCTCATCTCTGTCGGGCCCTGTTTGTTTGGCGTTTCGCGCCGGAGTTTTCAGATCGGCTATAGAAAGTTTGCAGTCCTTGTTCTCTCCGCATTCCGTTCCAGACCGCGGCTTGCGCGCCGAAGCCTCTTGGTCGATGTGCTTGGTGTAGCGCTCGACCATTCCAATCGACATGCCGAACAGGGCGGCAAGTCACTCATGCCATCGTCTGTGACGACCGGGACGAGGGCTATGTGATGCCGTTCCACCTGTCTCCGAAGCCCACCGGGGCGTCTACTCACTCCGTAAGTGCGGCGCTGAAGGAAAGCCAAACTGACGGCCGGCTGACAAATTGGCCCCAGGGCGCCACCTGACATCCACGATGGCGCCCGATCTCATCGAGCCTAGATGCCGTAATGGGCCGGCGCTTCGAATAGCCATTTTGGGTGGCTGTCCCTCAGAATGATGGTGTTGAAAACGAGGTCCGAGCGATCGGCCTCAAGCATCATGAGAGGAACAGCCGTGGAGCATTATGCTGGAATCGATGTCTCT
>NZ_JBFTRC010000098.1:0-21026 GCF_056399325.1 Allobosea sp. 01N443 | reverse complement strand
GCGATCACCCATGCCCTCAACACCCAGATCGCAAACGGCAATTACGGCAAGGCGCTGACCCGCTGGAATCTCGGCCCAGAGGCGGTCGAGAAATCCACCACCAACCCGCCCGGCCTGCCCAAGAGCTGAGGCCCTTGCGCCGCCGCGCGACAGCGGCGGCGCTGACGTCCTTTAGCGAAGCGGCCAATTCTGGAACTGGAAGGACGATCATGATCGGGCGACGAGCCATTCTCTCGCTGCTGCTTGGGGCGGCGACCACCTACTGGAATTCTGCCCCCGCCCTCGCGCAGCCCTTCGATCTCGGCCCGGAGCAGCCGGGCAGGCTTCGCGCCGAACGGAACCCCGAGGCAATCAAGGCCATCCCCAAGGGCTTTGTCTTCGTCGAGCCGGGCTCGCTCACCGTCGCGATAAGCCCGAGCGGCCCGCCGCTCGCCACCTATGCGACCGACGCCAGGACCGTCGTCGGTGCCGATCCAGACTTTGCCCAGCTCATCGCCGACAGCCTCGGCCTGAAGCTCAATCTTCTGCCGATCGCCTGGGCCGACTGGCCGCTCGGCCTGGCCTCGGGCAAATACGATGCGGTGATCTCGAATGTCGGCGTCACCGAGCAGCGCAAGGAGAAATTCGACTTCTCCACCTATCGGCAAGGCCTGCACGGCTTCTATGTGAAGGCCGAGAGCCCGGTGACGTCCATTAGGGAACCCAAGGACGCGGCAGGCCTGCGCATCATCGTCGGCGCCGGCACTAACCAGGAGCGCATCCTGCTCGCATGGAGCAAGTTGAATGTCGCAGCCGGGCTCAAGCCACTCGACCTGCACTATTACGACGACGAGYCGACCAAACTGATCGCACTGCTCGCCGGCCGCGCCGACGTCATCGTCCAGCCGCATGCTCAACTGGTCTTCATCGCCGCACGCGACCGCAACATCCGGCGAGCCGGCACTCTCAGCGCCGGCTGGCCTCTCAAATCGGATGTCGCGATTACGACGCGCAAAGGCAGCGGTCTCGTCGACGCGCTGACTGCCGCCACCAATGGCCTGATCGCCACCGACAAGTACCGCCAGGCGCTCGCGCGCTGGGGACTTGAGGAAGAGGCTCTGGAGCGCTCCGAGACCAATCCGCCAGGCTTGCCCAAGTCCTGAAGCCGACGCCCCCAATGCCTTGTGAGTTCATCATGCCCGCCACTCCGCTCACGATTAGCCGGATCGGCTTCCTGACGCCCGGCAATTACCGCGACGACGCTCCACTGGTTGGATTGGAGGACACCCTCCAGCTCTTCGAATTCGGCGAACGGCTCGGCTTCGACAGCGCCTGGGTGCGCCAACGCCATCTCGAACCCGGCGTCTCCTCGGCCAGTGTCTTTCTGGCCGCTGCAAGCCAGCGGACTCGACGCATCGAGATCGGCTCCGCCGTGATCCAGATCGGTTACGAGAACCCGTTCCGGCTGGCCGAGGACCTGTCGCTTGTCGACGTACTCGCACATGGGCGCCTCAATGTCGGCCTCAGCGCCGGGCCACCATCGCATGCCGAGCTGTTGGGTCAGCGCTTCCTCGACGGAGACCGGACAGATTCCGACTATTCGCATCAGCGTGTCGCCCGCCTCGCAGCCAATCTCGACGGCGCCTATCTCGGCGACGACGAGACTTTCATCACATCGGCGGCAGGGCGGTTGCGGCCGCGTATCCAACCGCACGCACCGGGGCTGCGTGAACGGCTTTGGTATGGCGGAGGATCGCTGCGTTCAGCCCGTTGGGCCGGGGAGAACGGCTTCAACCTTCTCGTCGGCAACATCAATATCGGCGAGGAGACCGACAATTTCTTCGAGGCCCAACTGCGTCAGCTCGCTCTCTATCGCAGCAGCTGGCAGGCCCGGCATCAGCCACGCATCGCAGTTGGCCGTGTTATCGTCCCGCTCGACGGGGCCGATGCGAAGACCCGCAGTCGCTATCGCGATTACGCCGCCAGCCGGCATGAGCGCACCCTGAAGCCGCAGGGCGAGCGGCGGACGCAGTTCGCTCCGGATCTCGTCGGCACGTCGGAGCAGATCCTGATCGCATTGTTGCAGGACCCAGTGCTGCGCGCGGTCGACGAGTTGCGTCTTGAGTTGCCCTATAATTTCGAAGCGGAGGATTATGAGCAGATCATCGACGACTTCATTCGCCTGATCGCGCCGAACCTTGGTTGGCTCAGAGGGCGGGCAGTCAAGCCGGAACTCGCCAGGCTGCCGGCCTGATGACAGCCGCTGACTGCCTCAGACTCCGCTACCAGCGCACGAACCGAGGAAAAGCGAGGGCTCCGACGATAGCCATCAGCCCCATCGCCAGCGGATACCAGCTTGCGATGAAGGGGATCGTATCCTCAGGGCAATGCACGCTGTAGGCGATGGTCGCCAAGGCGGCGGATGCAACTCCGGCGGCAGCGCCAGTGAGGCGCAAATCGACCGGCGCGCCTCGCCGGGCGACCGCGATCATGGCAGCGAACGGGATCAGCCCGTAGAGCACAACGGAGATCAGGCAGGCCTGCCAGCTCCTGCCAAAGGTCAAGCTGGCCCATTCTCCAGCAGGCGCCCGAGCCAGAACGACAAGAGCCCAAAGCACCACCGCGGCGATCGGCAGCAGGGTCAGGGACAGGTGTCCTCGCGGACTGAGGCCGGGCCGCAGGCTGCGCTGGAAAACCGCCACGGCGATCCCGGCCACACTCGCTCCGAGCAGGACCTTGCCCAGCACCGGCGCGCTGGCCCAGGCCCCCGCCAGGTCCCGGCGCGCGCCGAGCGTCAGGAGCACGGCAAGCGTCGCCCCGATCATGGCGAGGAACGCAGCAAGCCAGGTGATACGGCGCAGCCACCCGGTATCAACCGGCTGGCTGCTCGTGGCCATGAGGGAAATCAGCTCGTCTGTCTGCATGTCGGATCGGTCATTGTACTGTGATGGACGGGATTTCGCAGCAAACAGGCGAAAGGTTACAGCGTCGGGTGCGCTCACGCTGCCGCAGCACGCGCATCGCGGTCACGGTGCCCTGCGCATGGTCAGGAGGCGCGCCATGGCCCGCAGGCCGCGATGGATTGCGACCTTCGCTGCCGTCTCGGTCATGCCGGCAGCGCTTGCGGCTTCAGCGACCGAACAGCCCTGGACCTTGACCTGGTCGATCAGCGTTCGCGTCCGTTCAGGCAAGGATTGCAGGGCTCGCGTCAAGTCCAACCGGGCATCGGAGGCAGGCGTGTCTGGCGCCGCCAATTGATAGGCCTCGTCATCGATCGGCAGGTTGGACGCGTGCCGCCCGGAGCGGCGCAAATGATCAACGAGTTTATAGCGCGCGATCGCATGGGCCCAGGCGGTTACGGGGCTCGCCGGATCATAGCTGTGCCGGGAGAGATGCAGGGCGAGCAAGGTCTCCTGCAAGACATCCTCCGTCTCGCTCGGCTCGCTGCGCCCCGCTCGCGCCAGATGGTGACGCAAATAGCCGCGCAGGCGCACGCTGATCGCCTCGAGGAACGTGCGATAGGCCGACGCATCGCCGGCAAGTGCGGAGAGAAAGACGGGACGCAGCTGCGTTTCGAGATCGGCGAGAGACACGGGAAGCGGCGATTCTCCGGGGCCGTGCAGGCGGGTGTCCAATCCGTCGCATGCTGATGCAGGGCTCACAAGCCCGTGACTGGCAGATGCTGACCTCGCCCCGCCCCGATACGCTCGCATACGCGCAGAGCGCGGCCTTCCGGGCCTTTCGCGGGAAAGCGACGAACATGGCGACAGCAGCGCGCTTCGGCCTGGCGATCATAGCGCTCGCAATGGCGCTGACCACGACGCTGACATCCGCCGCCATCGCACAGGAACACGCCAGGACGGAAGCGCGCCTCACGCCTTGCCCGGCCGAGGGAGGCTGCCCGGTCGAGGGCGGATTCTATCGCATCCTGCTGCCTGCGCAGGCCGCGATCGGGCATCTGCGCGGCGCGATCATGTACTTTCACGGCTGGCAAGGCTCGGCCGAGGAGATCATGGCCGATCAGGGTCTCGTCGCGGTTGCGCAACGCCTCGGCGTTGCGCTGATCGCCCCTGACGGGATGGGGCGGACCTGGTCCTATCCCGGTTCTCCCGGACACCATCGCGACGAATTCGCCTTCATCGGCCATGTTCTCGACGACGTCGCGCAACGCTTCCCCGTCGATCCCCGCAGGATTCTGGCCAGCGGTTTCTCGCAAGGCGCGTCCATGGTCTGGAATCTGGCCTGCCGAATGCCATCGCGCTTTGCCGCCTTTGCGCCAATCGCCGGTGCGTTCTGGGAGCCATTTCCGCAGGACTGCGTCGCCCCCCGGCCCAATCTGATCCATGTCCATGGCACGAGCGACACAACCGTGCCGATGGCGGGGCGCCCACTCCGGTCCGGGTACAGGCAGGGTGATCTCTTCAGGAGCCTCGCCGTCCTGGCACCCGGCTGCACCTCATCCTGGGCGGATGAGGTCCGGAAGGCGCCGCAGCCGGAGGCCCTGACGTGTCGGCTGGCAACAGACTGTCCCGGGCCTGYGCGGCTGGAACTGTGCCTCCATGGCGGCGGTCATATGGCCGACCCGGCCTGGGTCGAGCGGGCCTGGCAACTTGCGATGCCTCCCAAGATGCCGACAGCCGCGGCGGGCGCCAGGCTCACTTTTCCGTGAGGCCGTAACCAGCAGCTCGCCTCGCGCGATCTCTCCTGCCGATACCGAGGGAGACACCATGCGCCAGGATACAAGCCTAACCGAGATGACGCCGAAAGCGGCAGAAGCAGCATGCGTCCGAGGCGCCGATCTGATGGCGCAGCAGCTGGCTGCCGCGGGCGCGACACATGCCTTTGGCATTCCCGGCGGCGAGGTCCTGGCGCTGGTCGATGCGCTTGAACGTGCCGGCATCCGCTTCCTCCTCGCCAAGCACGAGAATGCGGCGGGTTTCATGGCCGAAGGGCTGTGGCATGCGACAGGCGCCTTGCCGGTTCTGGTCGCGACACTCGGGCCCGGCGTCGCCAATGCGGTCAATGTCGTGGCCAATGCCCGGCAGGATCGCGTCCCTCTGATCTTCATCACCGGCTGCGTCGATCAGGCCCTGGCTGAAAGCTACACGCATCAGATCTTCGACCATCAGGCCGTGCTGCGGCCGCTGGTGAAGGCAAGTTTTCGCGCCGCGCAGGGCACCGAGGATCTGGTGGTGCAGAAGGCTCTCGCCATTGCCGGGAGTGGCCGGCCCGGCCCGGTCCATATCGATCTGCCGATCGCGGTCGCCGAGGCGAAGACTGTCCAGCGCGCGGTCCAGATCGTGAAGCCTCCCGACAACAGCGCCCCCACCGATCTCAGTTTCGCACGCGAGATGATCGCGACTGCGAAGCGGCCGCTGGTCATTGCCGGGCTCGACCTGGTGAATGAGGGCTCCGCCGCCGCACTCGACCTATTCCTCACCCGGACCGGTGCCCCGCTGCTCACCACCTACAAGGCCAAGGGCCTGGTGCCGGAAAGCGATCCGCGCGTGATCGGCGGTGTCGGATTGTCGCCGAGGGCCGATGCGCTGGTACGGCCGCTGCTGGACGAGGCCGACCTCGTCGTGCTCGCCGGCTACGACCCGATCGAGATGCGCCAGGGCTGGCGCAATCCCTGGCTGACGGGCAAACGCGTAATCGACATCGTCGCCGAGGATGTCCACCACGGCATGCATAGCGCGACGCTGCTTCTCGAAGGTCATGTCGGCACCATCCTGTCGCGGCTCGGCGAAGAAGCAATGCTGGACGGCACCTGGCCGGACGGGCGCCCCGCCGCCATTCGCGCAGCGCTCAGCGAGGCCTTCGCTCCGCCATCGGACTGGGGTCCCCATGCCGTCATCGACATCCTGCGCGAGGTCGCGCCGGCGAAAACCATCGTCACGGCCGATTCCGGAGCGCACCGGATTCTGCTCAGCCAGATGTGGAGGAGCGACGGGCCGCGCCGCCTGCTGCAGTCGACCGGGCTCTGCACGATGGGTTGCGCACTCCCACTGGCGACTGGCGCGGCGCTCGGCACGGGGCAGCCCACACTCTGCTTCGTCGGCGATGCCGGCCTCGAAATGGTCCTGGGCGAGCTCGCGACCCTGCGCGATCTGGCGCTGCCGGTTGTCCTCGTCGTATTTGTCGATGAGAGCCTTGGCCTGATCGCACTGAAGCAGCGCCAGCTTGGCCTGGCCCGCGCCGCAGTCGATTTTGGCGGCACCGGTTTCGCGGCGATTGCCGGTGCGATGGGCGGCCACGGTAGCACGATCTCAAACCCGGACAGCCTCAGGCGCGAGGCACGCGCCGCATTCCAACGCAGTGGTTTCACGGTGCTCGCCTGCAGGATCGATGCAGGCAGCTACGAAGGAGCCTTCTGATGCGCACGCTTCAACAGAAGGCAGGCAAGCGCCCGCGCGATGAACGGCTCGACTTCTTCCGTGGCCTGACGATGCTGATCATCTTCGTCGCGCATTGGCCGCAGAACAGCTGGAACGCCTTCATCCCTGCTCGCTTCGGCTTCTCGTCAGGCGCCGAACTCTTCGTCTTTTGTTCCGGCATTGCCAGCGCACTCGCCTTCGGCAGCGTCTTTGTTCGCCGCGGCCTGTGGCTTGGAACCGCGCGCATCATGCTGCGCATCTGGCAGGTCTATTGGGCGCAACTCGGACTCGTTCTGGCGCTGATCGCGCTCGCCGCGCTGCTCGATCAGAGTTTCGGCCTTGGCGTGCTCGCGTCCCAGTTCGCGCCGCTCCTGAGCTCCCCGGACACCGCACTGCTCGGCCTCGCGACGCTGACCTGGCAGCCGGATTATCTCGATATCCTGCCGATGTATCTGGTGATCCTGGCCCTGGTTCCGGTGGCCATCGCGCTGCACCGGATCAATGCTGCGTTGCCCTTCCTGATGGTGGCGCTGCTCTATGGGCTTGCCTGGGCTGTCGACCTCAATCTCCCCGGAAATCCCTGGAACGGCGCCGGCTGGTTCCTGAACCCATTCGCCTGGCAGCTCATCTTCTTCATCGGGTTCTTCATCGGTATGAAATGGTTGCCGGTACCGCGGCTTGGCGAGCACAGGCTGATGCTTGCTGCCGGCGTCTTCCTGCTCCTTTCCGTCCCGTTCTCCTTCTGGGGTTTCCTGGAGCACTGGCCGGCGGCGCAGGCGCTGCGCGACCTGATCCTGCCCGCCAGCGAGAAGAGCAATCTGCACATCCTGCGCGTGCTGCATTTCCTGGCATTGGCCTATCTCGTGCTCAGCCTGGTCGAGCCCTGGCGCCGGAATCTGGATCAGGGCGTTGGCCACTTGCTCATCTTGATCGGACGGCAATCGCTCGCCGCCTTTCTTGCCAGCGTCGTGCTGGCAAGGCTCGCCACCACCGCGGCCGATATGCTGGGCCGGACCCAGTTGAGCATGGCGCTGCTCAATCTCGTCGGCTTTGCAGCGATCCTCGGCGTCGCGGTCGTGGTCGGCTGGTTCAAGAGCGCACCCTGGGCTGGTCATGCCGCGCCAGCGAAGGCTGAACCGCAACGCACGGATGAGACGGAAGCGCCCAAGCACAGCCTGCCAACACGGGTCCGTGAAGCGAGTTGATCGCCGCTTGATCGGCCGCCAGCGAACTCCCCGAGAGACGCCCCTTCAAGGGCTCGAACGGAGCAGCCTCATGTATCACGATCTCTCAGGCGAGCGCCTCACTGTCGCGAACGACGCTGCACGCCTCGCCTGGAACGACACGCTCGAAGCCGTGCTGGCCCATGCTGCCGCAACGCCGGAGCATCTCGCCCGCGTGCTGGCAGCGGATCCGGATTTCGCACTGGCTCATGCGGCCAAAGGCCTGATGCTGCTTTCGCTTGCCAGGTCAGAATTGCTCGGAGCGGCGCGCGACTGCCTCGTCAAGGCCAAGGCGGCCATCGCGTTGCGTCCCGTCACACAGCGTGAGCGCATGCTGGTCGAGGCATTGGCGTTCTGGCTGGCCGATGCACCGCGACTGGCCACCGGGCGCCTGGAAGCGATTCTGGAGGCCCACCCCCTCGACGTGCTGGCGCTAAAACTCTCTCACGGCCTGCGCTTCATGCTCGGTGATCAGGCCGAGATGCTGGCCTGTCTGCGCCGTACCGCGCCAGCTTTCGGCGAAAGCCATCCGCTCGCCGGATATGTCCATGGCTGCCATGCTTTCGCGCTCGAAGAACAGGGTTTCTATGCCGAGGCCGAGCGAGCGGGCCGCCGCGCCGTCGCCCTGGCGCCGCGCGATGCCTGGGGCCGCCACGCCGTCGCGCATGTGCTGGAAATGACCGGCCGCGCCGACGAGGGGATCATCTGGCTCGGGAATGCCCGGAACTGGTCCCATGCCAATAACCTGCGCTTCCACATCGTCTGGCACCTCGCCCTGTTCCGGCTCGAGCGCGGAGAGACCGCGGAGGTGCTGTGCCTTTATGACAACGATATCCGGGGCGAGCCCACCGACGATTATCGCGACATAGCCAATGGCGCCTCGCTGCTTGCCCGGCTCGAATATGCCGGCGTCGATGTCGGGACGCGCTGGGAGGAACTGGCCGCACTCGCCGAGGGCCGGATCGATGATGGCCGCCTGGTCTTTGCCGACCTGCACTATGCTCTCTCATTGCTCGGCGCCGGGCATTCAAGCGGCGCGGAGGCGATCGCCCGCACGCTCGTTGGGGATAGCCGGGCGCATCGCAGCAGCGAGCGCAGGCAGGCGGCCCATCATGGTGCGCTCGCGGCCTTCGGCCTGCTCGCCTTCCATGAAGGCGACTACAGCGAGGCGGCGAGGCTGCTGGGCGCCGCGCGCGACGGACTGGTCGCGATCGGTGGCAGCCACGCTCAACGCGACCTCTTCGAGCAGGCCTATATCGAAAGCCTGATCCGCTCGGGCAACCATGAGCGCGCGGCCCCGCTTCTTAGCGAACGCATCACGAAACGCGGCGGCTCCAACCTCTTCGCCGCGCGCCGGCTGGCGTTGCTGCGCAACCGGCCGGCCGCACACACCGCCGCGTTGGCCGTCGCGGCGACCCCGCTCGCGCTCGCCCACTAAACGCCACCACAGGAATAACAGCCATGATCACCACCACCCTGCCCTGGACCACAGCCCTTCTATCAGCACGCACCATCGCGAACCTGGCCCTTGGCGGCTTTGCCGGGCTTGGCTTCTGGGAACTGTTCTCGGCCGTCCCGACCGCGTGGTTCGCGGAATTCCCCCTGGAGCCGCCCGAGTTGGTGAAGTCGCTGTTTTCCCACCAGCTCGGCCTGACGCTTTCGACGCCGGTCGCGAAGCTGCTGCATTTCCTCACAGGCTTCCTGTTCTACCCGCTCGGCTATTACGCGCTGACGCGTTTCGTGAAGAGTTTCGGCATGCCCGCCGATGGTTGGATCTGGGGGGTGATCACCTACTTCATCGCGCTCGGCTTCTTCGCGCCCCTGGCCGGTCAGGCCTTCCTTCTCACCGACGTGCCGCGCCTCTCCCTCATGAGCCTGATTGGCCACGCGATCTATGGCTACCTTGCGGCCTTCGTCTTCGAGCAACTCGAAGCGTCTTCTGCGCCGGTTCGTCCCCGCTGAGGATCCGACCGGGCTCTTGTCGATGACCGGGCACATAGCGCGGTTTCAACGCCCTGTGCCCGGCTCTCCCTCACCTGGATTCGCAGCCAACCCGACGGCCAGTCGCGCCGCGACTGCCGGCACATCGGGGCTGGCATCGGCCAAAAGCACGGGTGGCGCGACGGAGGCTGCGAAGCTTTCGGCAATGGCTGGCGAGAGCGTGATCGCACGGCCGGCCAGGGCCACCGGCTTGAGGCCGACACGCCCACGCAGTGCCAGAGCGAGGCGGGCGAGTTCCCGTCCTGCCCCCACAAAAATCCGTCTCGCTTCGGGATCCCCGGCCTCATCGGCAGCGCTTACGGCACGGGCCAAAAGCCCCAGGCTGCCGCGGTCGCCGCCATAGATATAGACGCGGGCCGCATCCCAGGAGCTGCCGCCAACAGCTGCGGAGAGCGCCCGGCCAATCACTGTGCTCCAGCCGGAACCCGGCGCTTCATCTTCTCGCCGCAGGACGAACCGCAACGCCTCGGTCGCGATCCAGGTCGCCGCCCCGCCATCGTCGACCAGCACGCCATAGCCGCCGGCTCGGATGATCTCGCCGCCTGCCGCGAGGTGGTAGCCGATGGAGCCGGTACCGGCATAGACGACGATGCCCTCGCCGGGCGCAAAGCGGGCGCGATAACCGAGCCACATGTCGTCCACGACGAGCACGGATGTCTCGGCGCATTGGAAGGCACCCGCGAGCATCCGTGCAAAGAGGGCCGTCGTCGGCGAAGCCGATCCAATGCCCGTGACGCCGGCCACGATGGCGCTGGGCCGGCTATGGCCTGYGAGTTCCGACGCGAGCCCCGCAAAGATGCCTCGCACGCGCTCATGGTCCGCCTCGCTGAAGACATGGCCCGTCATCGGTGCCACGTCGCCTCGTGCCATGACCTCGCCAGCTGCGGAGACGAGACACCAGCGCGACGCCGTCCCGCCCGTCTCGATGCCCAGGCCCAGCGGGTGCTCAAGCCCGGGCATGCGCGACGAAACGGCGGGTGATCTCGCGGGGATTGGTGATGGCCGTGCCAACGACCACGGCGTGCGCACCGGCTGCGAAGGCCGCATCAAGCTGCTCCGGCCGCTCGAAACGCCCCTCCGCCACGATCGGCGTCGATATGGCGCCAGCGAGGGCAGCGATCAGCGCGATATCCGGCCCCGCCGCCTTCA
This sequence comes from Allobosea sp. 01N443, assembly GCF_056399325.1. NCBI lineage: Bacteria > Pseudomonadati > Pseudomonadota > Alphaproteobacteria > Hyphomicrobiales > Alloboseaceae > Allobosea > Allobosea sp. 01N443. The sequence continues at coordinate 10,297 of NZ_JBFTRC010000098.1, read as the reverse complement.
ACGCAGCGGTCTCATCGGTGTAGCCGGACAAGGTCGTGGCAATGTAGTCGGCGCCAAGCCTGGCCGCACGGACACCGTCCTCGAACGTCGCGCAATCCGCGAAGACGGGCTTGCCCAGTTCACCGCGGATGCGCGCGATCAGAACCCCGAGTGGTTCGCCATCGCGGGGCCTGGCGGTTGCATCGAGCGCAATGATGTCGGCGCCCGCGGCAGCAATCAGCGCAGCCGCGGCGAAATCGGGCGTGATATAGACCGGAAAGTGATCGTCCCAGCGTTTGAGGATGCCGATGATCGGCAGCGTGCTGACCGCGCGGATCGCAGCGATATCGGCAGGCCCATTGGCACGCAGGGCGAGCGCCCCGCCATGCTCCGCCGCCTGGGCCATCGCCGCCATGAACACCGGCCCATGCAACGGGTTGTCCGCCCGCGCCTGGCAGGACACGGCGAGGCTGCCGGACGGTATCAGGTTCTGATTGTCTAGAAGTGTCACTTTACCGCCCCTGCGGTCATGCCCCGGATGAACTGGCGCGACATCACGATGTAGATGATGGTCAGTGGCAGGGCTGCGATGGTGAGGCCGGCAAAGAGCATGCCCCAGTCGGTGGTATATTCGCCCATGAACACCGAAAGGCCCTGAGGCAGGGTCTTGCGCACATCGGTCTGGATGAAGACGAGCGGGAAGAAGAAATCATTCCAGGTCGGCACGGCATTCTGAATCGCGGAAATGACCATCGGTGGCACGGATAGCGGCAGCATGATGGACAGCATGATCCGGGGCTCGGACGCCCCGTCGATGCGCGCGGCCTCCTCGAGTTCCGTCGGCAACGTCCGCAAGAACCCGGTCATGATGAAGATCGTCGAGGGCAGGCCCATCGCCGTATAGATCAGGATGAGGCCGAAACGGGTGTCGAGCAGGCCGAAATCGCGCATCTGGAGAAAGAGTGGGATCACCGCGAGTTTCAAGGGCAGCATCAGGCCGGCCAGGAAGAACATGAAGATGGCCGAATTGCCCGGGAACTCGTAACGCGCGAGCGCATAGGCCCCCATCGTGCCGAGCAGCAGGATAAGTGCGATGGACGAGCCGGTGATGATCACCGAGTTGATGAAGTAGCCCGGCAGGCTTGTCTCGCCCCAGATCCGGGTGAAGTTCGCGACATAGGTGAAATCAGGAACGGAAAACGGTGCGTCGAAGATCTCCCCGGTCGTCTTGAAGGCCGAGAAGACCATGATGACGATCGGGTAGAGCATCAGAACGGAGTTGCCGACGAGCAGCGCGGCGGCGATCAGACTGCCGGGGCTGCTGCGCGGAAACAATGGGTCCGGGCTTTGGGCCTTTGCCGTCACAGCGCGATCTCCCGGCGGCGCAGATACTGCGTAATGAGCGTGGCGACGACCGCGATGAACATGAACATCAAGACGGCAAGCGCATTGCCGTGCCCGAAATCCTGAAGGCCTCCGCTCTGGTTGCCGAAGGCAGTGCGGTAGAAATAGAGCCCCAGCACGTCCGTCGACCCGTAGGGCGAGCCGTCCAGCCCCGCCATGATGTAGGGCAGCTCGAACCAGTTGAAGGCGCCGATGAAGAGCAGCGTCAATGTGATGGTCGTGGAGGGCGCCACCAGTGGCCAGACGACACGGGTCAGCATCTGCCAGCTGCTGCAGCCGTCGAGCTTGGCCGCTTCCAGGATTTCGCGGGGGATGCGCTGCATTCCGGCCAGATAGACCAGGGCGGGAAACCCGACCCAGTGCCAGGCATTGGCCATGACCAGCGCGGGCAGCGCCGTCGTCTCCTGACCGAGCCAGGGCTGGCGCAGCGCGCCGAGGCCGATCATGTCGAGAAGCTGATTGATGAGGCCGAAATTGGGGTCGAGGAAGAGCTTCCACAGGAACCCGACCAGGACGGTGGACAGGATCACCGGCATGAAAATCGCGATCCGGTGAAAGCGAAAGCCGAACGGCTCCCGATAGATGAACCAGGCAAGCAGAAATCCGGCGGTGTTCTGCACCACGAAAAGCGCGAAGAAGACGAAGAGATTGTGCCGGAAGGCGCGCCAGGTCAGCGCCGCGAAATGATCACCGAACAGGACATCGCTGAAATTCTGCAGGCCGACGAATTCTCCCTGGGCCATCCCCTCCCAGCGATAGAAGGCAGAGCTGAGCGCCACCAGCAGCGGCCAGACGACGAAGGTCAGCATCATCGCCATCGGCGGCACGATGAGAAATGCGATCCAGGCCGCGCGCTTGCGCCTTTCGCGGCGTCGGTAATCCGTCTTCATGAGACCTGGCCTGTTGAAGCAGCACTCAGGGGGAGAGCCCGGCGCGCGCCTGTCCAAGCGCATGGTCGGGTTCTGCCGGCCATGCGCATCATGGGAGCTTCAGCCCCGGAGCTTACTTCTTAAAGGGTGCGTAATAGGTCCCGATGCCCTTTGTGACCTCGGCACCGACCTCGGCCGGAGTCGCCTTGCCCGCCAGCATCTTCTGCACGCCGGACTGCAGCAGCACCGAGCCCGTCGGCTCCTGATAGCGGAAATTGACCAGCATGATGTAGGACATGGCCCGCTCGTTGAGCGCCGCGACCTCCTTCAACAACGGATTCTCGAACTTCACGCCCTTGATTGGCGAGATGTTCTGCAGATCGTTCGAGAAGGCCGTGCCGAACTCAGGCGTACCGAGGAAGCGCAGGAACTTGAGCGCTGCGTCCTTCTTCTTCGACGCGGCGTTGATCGCGTAGCCGCCATCGTAATAGAGCRCGACAAGCCGCTCATCCCCGGCCTTGGCAACCGGCGAGGCGAACATCCCCAGTTTCAGCTTCGGGTTCTGGCGCAGGAAGTTGGCGAGCTCGAAGGAGCCACCGGCAAACATGGCTGCGCGCCCGGCCGCGAAGAACTGCTGCGACGCGGCATAATCCACGCCCGAGAAATTCGGGGCGAAGTACTCCTTCAGCTCGTTCAGCTTGGCGAGAGCGCCAACGAAGCGCGGATCGGTGAAGTCGGCCTTGCCGGCGAGCACGTCCTGCTCGAACTGCTTGCCGATCTGGGAGGAGAGCAAGGCGCCGACGATGGTCTCGTTCTGCCAGGAGGTGGCGGTGCCGTTACCGAAGGGGGTGATGCCCTTCTCCTTCAGCGTCTTCGAAACGGCGACGAGCTCGTCCCATGTCGCAGGCGGCGTGACGCCGGCCTTCTCGAACAGATCCTTGTTGTAGATGATCAGCATCGTCTGCGAGGCGAAGGGCACCGCATAGAGCTTGCCATCGGACCGCATGGTCTCTGCCGCCACCGCCGACGCGGGGAAATTGTCGAATTCCGGCACCATCGTCTTGTCGAGCGGCACGAGATAGTCCGGCTTGCCGACGCCAAGCGTGCCGTAGGCGCGCACCTGCACGATGTCCGGCCCGGTGCCGCCAGCAAGTGCGGTCGACAGGACTGTGGGATAGTTCGCGGCCTCGAAAGCCTCGAACTTCACATTGATGTCCGGATGTTTCTTGCGGAACGCCTCGATGAATTTGGCGTAGGCTGCCTTATCTTCCTGGCGCCAGCTCCAGAGGGTGAGATCTTCCGCCTGCACCGGAGCCGCAAGGACTGTCGCGGCGGCGAAAGCCGTCAGGGCGAGCTTGCCAAGCGCGCGTCTCAAGATGGATCTGGTCAGAATCCCGGCCAACATGTTTGCTCTCCCTCGTTGAACGTAACGTTTGTTATTGTTGGATGAATTCGACGGCCGGCAAGTTCGGCGTCACGACGAGCGCGGTCGCGTCATCGTGGATCTTGACGCGGTTGAACCGTTCCGTGCGAGGATCTCCGTTCTCGAGCCGGCGCAGTTCGGCAACGAGTGCAGTCGCACCGTCGCGCACCACAGCGTGCATGAGACCAGCCTCGTCGTAGCGTTTCAAGACATCGACAAGGCGCATGAACCCGTCGGAAGCGAGCAGGACCGTCGCCGTCGGGGACACGGTCGCGGAGAAGGAACGCAAGCCCGCTTGCCACGGAAGCCCGGGATGAACAGCCCAATAGCCATCCGGCTGGTTCAGGAAACGGCGATTCTCGTGAATCTGCGCCAGAGCAGGCGCCGAAATCGGCTCGCCGTCACGCCGCAGGCCGGTTCCGGCCGCTGCGATTGTCCGGGCCTCGAACGGGCCCGCCGAAGCGTCCGTCCAGCGCTCCATATGTTCGCCATCGAGAATAATGATCGACACGTCGCCGATCACCACCCCCTCGATACGACAGGATTCCCCCATGGCTGAAAGGCGCACGAGGCCGAGGACGGCCGAAGGCCCCTCTCCTCCGATACGCTCAGGCTGACCGTCACCCAGCACGGCGTAATCCCGAGCGGCAGCCACCTCGAGAGTTGCCGCGATCTCGGAAAGCGGGGCTTCATCGCGCGCCGTGGAACGCAGGATCTCATCGACCCGCTGCGCGAGCCACGCCCCTTCCGATTGCTGCTCCGTTCTGGAAGCGCCTGAGAAGAAGGCGGACCCGTCGATGATCCATGCATGCGAGCCGGAAGATCCCGCCATGTCCTCGTTGAAGGGCGCACTGCCCTTGACGCTGACCTGCGACAGGATGCGCCAGCCGGCCGATTCCTTCGGAACAGCAGAGACAGCGGGACGTTCTGCGGACCCTGAAAGAGACCCTTCGCCTTCCACTGTTCCGCGTGCTCCCGCTTCGCGCGCTCAGCGCGATCAACACCCTCTGGTACGATACCAATATAGAACCAGTTAACGCTGTTCAAGCCGGAAAATGCTCGCCCCTGCGCCGCCGGGCGAAGGGTTACGACGCGTGTCTGAGGGGTCAGCCCTCCTGCCGCTCGGCCACCCGCTCCAGCCCGAACTCGCGTCCGGGAATCGAGGCGAGCAGCGCTTGGGTATAGGGGTGTTGCGGATTGCCGAAGACAGCGCCGATCGGCCCGGCCTCCACCACCTCCCCGCTCTTCATGACAGCGACAAGATCGCAGACCTGAGCCGCCACGCGCAGATCATGGGTGATGAAGACGATCGACAGGCCAAGACGCTGGCGCAGTTCCGCCAACAGCTTCAGCACCTGCGCCTGGACCGATACGTCGAGCGCGGAGACAGGCTCGTCCGCCACCAGCACATCCGGCTCCAGAGCCAATGCGCGGGCAAGTCCGATCCGCTGGCGCTGGCCGCCCGAGAACTCATGCGGGTAGCGTTCGGTCGCGGCGGGATCGAGACCGACCAGCCCAAAGAGTTCCTTGGCGCGCGCCAATGCCTGCGCACGCGGCATGCCGTGAACGACGAGGCCTTGCGCGACCGCTTCCCCCGCCTTGCGGCGCGGGTTGAGCGAGGCGAATGGATCCTGGAACACCATCTGGATATGGCGCGTCTCCGCCCGCATCTGCTCGCGGGTCAGACAGGCGAGGTCGCGGCCGTTCAGGCGGATCTCGCCGCTCTCGGGATCGATCAGGCGCACGAGGCAGCGCGCCAATGTCGACTTGCCGGAACCGGACTCGCCAACGATGCCGAGCGTGCCGCCCTTCGGCAGCACCAGCGAAACATCCTTGACCGCGTGGGTGATGCGCTGACCGCGACCGAAGAAGCCACCGGTGCGATACGTCTTCGAGACGTGCTCTATGGTCAGGATCGGATCGCTCGACAGCGGACGCGGAGGCGGAGCCTTCAGTGGCGGCACCGCGGCAATCAGCTGCTTCGTGTACGCGTGCCGGGGATTGTCCAGCACCGCACTGGCCGTGCCCTCTTCGACGACGCGGCCCTGGCTCATCACCGCGACGCGGTCGGCGATTTCGGCAACGACACCGAAATCATGTGTGATGAACAGAACGGCCGTGCCCTTGCGCCGCTGCAGGTCGCGAATGAGTTCGAGGATCTGCGCCTGGGTGGTGACGTCGAGCGCAGTCGTCGGCTCATCGGCGATCAGCACCCTGGGATCGAGTGCGAGCGCCATAGCGATCATGGCGCGCTGGCGCTGACCGCCCGAGAGTTCATGCGGATAAGCCTTGAGCGCCGAAGCCGGATCGGGAATCCGCACTTCATCGAGCAGGGCGAGGACCCGCGTCCTGATCTCGCCAGCCGGCAGATCCGTATGGATCTCGAACATCTCGCCGATCTGGTCGCCAATGCTGCGCAAGGGATTCAGCGCGGTCATCGGCTCCTGGAAAATCATCGCGATCCCGGCGCCGCGCACCTTGCGCATCTCGGCCTCGTTCACATCGGCAAGGTTGCGGCCCTCGAAGAGGATGCGCCCGCCGTCGATCGCGACCCCGCCCGGCAGCAGCCGCATGATGGCATTGGCCGTCATCGACTTGCCGGAGCCGGATTCGCCGACGACGCAGAGGATCTCATTGGCCGCCAGGGAGAGCGACACATTCGCCATGGCGTGCGACCGGTCGGCGCCGGCCGGCAGCTTCACGCTGACATCGTCGAGAACAAGAATCGGGGTCATCGGCTCTTCAGCCTCGGATTGAGAGCGTCATTGAGCCCCTGCCCGACCAGCGAGACGGCGAGCACGGTGACGAGAATGGCAATGCCGGGAATGGCCGAGACATACCACTGCACGCGCAGCACATCGCGCCCTGCGCCGATCAGGTTGCCCCAGGAGGCAACGTTCGGATCGGAGAGCTTCAGGAAGGCGAGCGCGCTCTCGAGCAGGATCGCGACCGCCATCACGACGCTGGCATAGACGATCACCGGCGGTAATGCGTTCGGCAGGATCTCGCCAAAGATTAGCTTGATGTCCTTCAGTCCCAGTGTGCGTCCCGCCTGCACGAACTCGCGGTTGCGCAGCGAAAGGAACTCGGCGCGCGTCAGTCGCGCCGAAGCCGGCCATGAGACGATGCCGATGGCGACCGTCACCGTGGTGATGGTCGAGCCGAACACCGCGACGAGCACGAGCAGCAACAGGAAGTTCGGCAATGTCTGGAAGGCCTCGGTCACGCGCATCAGTACGGTGTCGACCCAGCTGCCGTAATAGCCGGCGAAGGCGCCGATCGTGATGCCGATCATGACCGAGATAAAGGTCGCGACCAGACCGATCAGCAGCGAAATGCGTGCGCCATGGAAGATCTGCGCGGCGATGTCGCGGCCGGAATTGTCGGTCCCGAGCAGGAAGCGCGGGTTGCTGAAAGGCCAGATCAGCGGCCGCCCGGCAAGCGCCAGCGGATCGCGCGGATAGAGCCAGTCGGCCGTCCCCGCCATGGCCAGAACGAGGATGAGCAGCAGCAGGCCGATGACGGCCGAGGGACTGCGGAAATAGAGCCTTGCGAACTCCATGGCTCAGGCTCCCGCCGTGATGCGCGGATCGAGCCGGGCATAGAGCAGGTCGACGATGAAATTGACCGCGATCACCAGCAGCGCCGAGACGAAGATGATGCCGAGCAAGGTGTTGAGATCGCGCTGCACGACCGATTCATAGGCCAGCCGCCCCAGCCCCGGCAGCGAGAACACGCTCTCGACCACCACAGAACCGCCGAGCATCGTGCCAGCTTGCAGGCCGATCAGCGTCACCATCGGCAGCAGCGCATTACGTAGGACGTGCCGCACCACCACCCGCGTCTCATCCATGCCCTTGGCCCGCGCCGTGCGGACGAAATCGAGGTTGAGCACCTCGAGCATCGAGCCGCGCATGATGCGCAGATAGATCGCCATGTAGAACAGGCCGAGCGTCAGGGTCGGCAGGATGAGGTGCTTGGCGATGTCGAGCGTCCGGGCCAACCCCGTAAGGCTGACTGTGATATCCTCGAAACCACCGGCTGGCAGCCATTGCAGGTAGATCGAGAACACGACGATCGCCATCAGCCCGAACCAGAAGGTCGGCATGGCGTAGAAGATCAGCCCCAGTGTCGAGATCAGGGTATCGGGCCATCTGTTGACGCCGCGCGCCGCGATCACACCGAAGATCAGCCCGAAGAAAAAGGCAAAGGACAGCGAGGCGCTCATCAGCAGGATCGTCGCCGGCAGCCGCTCCGCAATCACGGTCACGACCGGCTTGCCGTAGATCGCCGAGAAGCCAAGATCGAGCCTGACCAGTCGCCAGAGATAATTGCCGAGCTGGGCCCAGACCGAGAGATCGAGCCCGTAGAACTCGCGCAGATGGCGGGCGGTGGCGGCATCGCCACCGCCCATTTGCGCCATCATCGCATCGACCGTATCGCCGGGCGCGAATTGCAGCAGCAGAAACACCCCGATCAGGATCAGGATCAGGGTCGGGATCGAGGCGGCAAGACGCCGCCCCGCAAGAGCTAATACGCGCATGGGAACTGGCCGGTTTCGACTGCGGAGGCTGGTGGACGTGTCACTCCGCCAACCAAAGATCGTGCCAGGAACTCGAGCCCCAGCGCGGCGTGTTGGAGTGGTTGCGGGCCTTGGCGTTGATCACCGTCAGGAAGATCTGCTCGATCGGCGTCCAGATCGGCAGCTCCGTGTTGGCGCGCCGTACGAAGTCGCCATAGAGCGCCTTGCGCTTCGTCGGATCCACCTCGGTCGCCGCGTCGTCGATGATCTTGTCGATCGTCGGATCGGTCCAGTCCCATTGATTGGTCCATGGCGCACCCTTGGGCTGCCCAGAGCGATACCACACCGTCGTCGAGACCGCAGGATCATTGCGGTACTGATGCCAGCCCGTAGCCAGGTCGAAGGCGTGGTCGTCATAGACCTGCTTCAGGTAGCCGCCACCATCGTTGCGCACGATCTCGACCTTGATGCCGACATTGGCGAGCGACTGCTGGATGAAGGTGGCAAAGAGCGTGATGTCCTCGCCCCATGGAGCCGGCAGCAGGCGCACCGAGAAGCGCGTCCCGCCGGCGCCGGCCTTGAACCCGGCTTCGTCGAGCAGCTTCGTGGCGAGTGCCTTGTCGAAGGGATATTGCGGGCCGTTATCGGCCGGATAGAAATCGGTCGAGACGGAGGGGACCGGACCTGTGCCGAGCTTGGCGAAATCGCCGAGGAAATTCTCGATGAAGAACGGGATGTCGAGCGCATGCGCGATCGCGCGCCTGACCCGGATATCCGCGAGTTCCTTGCGGCGGAAATTAAACTCGATCGTGTTCGTGCGGGCGTTGCCCTCGTTGCCCTTGGTCGAAACGATGAAGCGCGGATCCTTGCCGAGACGGGCGGAATCCGAGATCGTCAGGCCCGAGAACGGGCTGTAGTGGATCTGTCCGGCTTCCATCTGGGCGGCGGCGGCAGCGCGATCGGTGACCACGCGCCAGACGATCCGGTCGAGATAGGGGGCGTTGGCGCGCCAGTAGTTCGGGTTGCGGTCGGCAATGATGTGCTGGCCCCGCTCGTACTGCGCGAACTTGAACGGCCCCGTGCCCACCGGTGCCAGATTGACCGGGTTCTGGCGGATGTCGCCCTTGCCTTCGTAGAGATGGCGCGGCGAGATGTAGCCGAGATCGGGCAGTGCGCGCAGCAACAGGTTGAGCGGCATCGGGCGCTCGTAGCGGAACACTGCCGTCAGCGGGTCGGGCGTATCGACGGCGGTGAGGAAGAGCTGCAGCGTGGTGCCGTAGTTGAGGATCTTCTTCCACATCTCCATCGCGGTGAACTGCACGTCGGTGGAGGTGAAGGGCTTGCCGTCATGCCAGGTCACGCCCGGCCGGAGCTTGAACGTGATCGTCTTGCCGTCGGGTGCAGCCTCCCAGCTCTCGGCGAGCACGCCGACCGGCTGGCCGCTGGCATCGAGATCCACCAACTGCTCCTGGATCTTGCCGCCGATGATGTAGACGCCGGTCGAGGCCTGGAGGCTCGGGTTCAGCTGGCGCTGCTCGGCACCGTAATGGACGGTGAAGACTCCGCCCTTGCGCGGTGTTTCCTGGGCGAAGGAGCGCATCGGGAACAGCACATTGGAAGCGATGGCGGCGCTTGTCAGCAGCGCGGCGCGGCGGGTCATGTCCATGGAGACCTCCTGGGTCCGGTGTTCGATAAGGGCAGAGCCGGAATTCACGATGATCCGGCCATCAGGCTGTTCTCAAAGGGGAGCCAAGGCTCGCGTCACGGTACGAAGCTGACGATCACGCCATTGGCGGAGTCGGCCGGTACGCTGACGGCACCACCATGGCGCACCGCGAGCGGGCCGAGCGCCTTGGCAGCGCCTTCGAGATCGGCACTCGCCAGAACGATCGCGGTTGCGCCGGCGGGAGCCGCACCGATCCGCACCGCATCAGGATAGCGCCGCGCAAAACCGGCCGCATCATAGAACAGGAAATCGGCGCGCTTGCCGCCCGACGGCACCAGCCAGCCGTCATCCTGCGGACGCGCAGGCTCGTCGATCAAACGGCTGAGATGCCCGGCGGCCGCCTTCGGATCTGCAGCGAGGACCTCGACCCGAAC
>NZ_JBFTRC010000097.1:0-21144 GCF_056399325.1 Allobosea sp. 01N443 | reverse complement strand
CGGTCTTGGGGCCGCGCCGCCCCTTTTCATGACGAGGGTGGCCCAACCCTCGCGCAGGGACTGGCGCGCCAGGAACAGGCCCTGGTGCCGGTAGGTCGAGACGATCCCGGCGACATCCAWCGCCAGAAGCCCGGAGAGGATCAGGGTTCCGTCCCGCGCCAGCACGCGCGCGAGCGACGGGGCGAGACGCTTCAGCGGGCCGGCCAGAATATTGGCGAAGACCAGATCGAAATGGTCGGGCCGGTTTGCCTTGGCGTGGAGCAGGCCGGGCGCGACATAGAGATCGAGCGCCCCTGGCGCGTGGTTGACGCGAGCATTGCGCGCTGCGACTTCGACTGCGACGGCATCGATATCGCCGGCGACGACGCGGCGCTTCGTTTGCATCGCCAGTGCGAGCCCCAGAATCCCGGTGCCGGTGCCGACATCCAGGCCGCGCAGCGGGCGGCGCTTCTTGAGTTCGGCATCAAGCGCCAGCAGGCAGCCGGCGGTGGTGCCGTGATGGCCGGTGCCGAAGGCGAGCGCCGCCTCGATCTCGATCGCGACATCATTCACCCGCACCGTGCCGCGGTCATGCGCGCCATGGACGAGCACGCGCCCGGCCCGCACGGGCTTGAGCCCGTCGAGGCTGGTGGCGACCCAATCCTTCTGGTTGACGGTGGTGAAGGGGGTTGAATCGATGCTGTCGCCGACGATCGGGCGCAGCATGTCACGCACCGCGTCTTCATCGGGATGGGTCGCGAAATAAATCTCGACCTTCCACGGCGCGCTGAGCGAGAGCGTGGTGACGCCGTCCTCGATCTCAAAGGAGGAAATAGCCGTCTCGGTCGGATCGAAGATCTCGCCGAGCAGTTCCGTCAGCGCGCGCGCCTTGTCGCCGCTGGTTGAGAGTTCGAGCACGGTCGCGACCGTGGCTGGGAGAAGACCTTCACGCATGCGGGCGGGATAGCAGGGGCGGGGGCGGATGTCATGCGCCGTCGGCAGGGGCGGCGAGGTCCTTGGTCATGAAATAGCGGGTCGCTCCGGGCGGTTCGAGCGCGATCTCACCGAAGACGCACCAGCCAAAGCGCTTGTAGAAGTCCGGCGCCTGGAAGCTGAGTGTGTACAGCACCGCCTTGCGGCAACCTCGGCGAAAACCCTCGGCCTCTGCCATCTGCAGAATGCGGGTGCCGAGGCCCGACCCGCGCTGGGTCTTGGGCACATAGAACAGGTCGATGAACAGCAGGCCGAGCGAGGTGCGACCGAGCAGGCCGCCAATCAGTTCATCACTCCTGCTGTCCTTGATGGTGATCGTCAGTGGCCTGTGGTCGCTGACGCCGCCCATCTCGACATTGTAGTCCCGCAGGCCCTGCGAGATCACCGCGTGGAGATCGGGATTGGCGGTGTCGGTCAGATTGACCGCGACGTCGGGCATCGTGCTGATCCTGCTGGCTTGGAGCCGGCATTCCTGCGGAACCGGCCTGGGGCAATCCGGGCCTGCATAACCGCTTCGGCGATGCTCTGCATCGGCGCGCCGGACATGACGGCTGCGCTTGCTCAGCCCGCCTTCTGCACGAACGAGTCCAGCACCATCTTCCGGCCCGCCTTGTCGAAATCGACGGTCAGCTTGTTACCGTCGACGCTCGCGACGGAGCCCGGGCCGAACTTGATATGGAAGACACGGGCGCCGGCATCGAAAGCGGAGCTGCCGGTCGATTTCGCCGTCAACTCGCCCTCGATCAGCACCGGGCCGCGCTGGCGGCCCGAGCCCGAGCCACCCTGGCCGAAACCGCGGCCGCTGTTGTCCGAGAAGCCTGAGCCGCCGCCGTTCCGCGCACGATTCTCCTGAGCGCGCTGCCAGCCTGGTGTCTGGTATGAGGAGCCGAAGCTTTCCATGCGGTCGAAGCGCGAGGCGCCGTAGCCGCCCTGGCTATAGGTACACGGCGCCTGCACGACCTCGACATGCTCCTCCGGCAACTCGTCGATGAAGCGGCTCGGCAGGCTCGATTGCCAGAGGCCGTGAATCCGACGGTTCGAGGCGAAGAGGAGCTTCAGGCGCTTGCGGGCCCGGGTCAGGCCGACATGGGCGAGGCGGCGCTCTTCTTCCAGCCCGGCGCGGCCGCTTTCGTCGAGCGCGCGCTGGTTCGGGAACAGGCCTTCCTCCCAGCCGGGCAGGAAGACAGTATCGAATTCGAGCCCCTTGGCCGCGTGCAGTGTCATGATGCTGACGCGCGCCCCGGCCTCGCCACCATCGGCATCCATCACCAGCGAGACGTGCTCAAGGAAGGCCGGCAGGTCTGGGAACTCGTCCAGAGAGCGCACCAGTTCCTTGAGGTTCTCGAGGCGGCCGGCGGCATCGGCCGAGCGATCCTTCTGCCACATCTCGGTATAGCCGGATTCCTCCAGCACCTGCTCGGCAAGCTCGCCCTGCTTCATGTGTTCGGCCTTGGTCGACCAGCGGGCAAAGGCCTCGACCAGTTCGCGCAGCGCGGTGCGGGCCTTCGGCTTCAGTTCCTCGGTCTCGACCACGGCACGGGCCGATTGCAGCAGCGACAGGCCGGTTGCCCGGGCGTGGTTGTGCAGAAGCTGGACCGTCGCGTCGCCCAGCCCGCGCTTCGGCACATTGACGATGCGCTCGAAGGCGAGATCATCGGTCTGGCTCACCACGCAGCGCAGATAGGCCATGGCGTCGCGGATTTCGGCCCGCTCATAGAAGCGTGGGCCGCCGATGACGCGATAGGGCACGCCGACATGGACGAAGCGCTCCTCGATCTCGCGCATCTGGGCGGAGATGCGGACGAGGATGGCGACCTCGGCAAGGTTTTCGCCCTTGCTCTGCATCGCCTCGATCTCGTCGCTGATCAGGCGGGCTTCCTCCTGGCTGTCCCAGGCGCCGGTGATCGTGACCTTCTCCCCGGCTTCGTCCTCAGTGCGCAATGTCTTGCCGAGCCGGCCTTCGTTGCGGGCAATCAGTTTTGAGGCGGTGGYGAGGATATGCCCGGTCGAGCGGTAGTTCCGTTCCAGCCTGACCACGACCGCGCCGGGAAAATCGTGCTCGAAGCGCAGGATGTTGTCGACCTCGGCGCCGCGCCAGCCATAGATCGACTGGTCGTCGTCGCCGACGCAGGCGATGTTGCGCCGGCCCTGCGCCAGCAGGCGCAGCCAGAGATACTGGGCGGTGTTGGTGTCCTGATATTCGTCGACCAGGATGTAGCGGAAGCGCTCATGATAGGTCGCGAGCACATCGGCATGCTCCCGGAACAGCGTCAGGCAGTGCAGCAGCAGATCGCCGAAATCGACTGCGTTCAGCGTCTTCAGCCGCTCCTGATAGGCGGCATAAAGGGCGCCGCCCTTGCCTCCGGCGAAGACGCCGGCTTCACCCGGCGGCACGTCCTTGGGGGCAAGCCCGCGGTTCTTCCAGCTGTCGATGAAGCCCGCCAGCATGCGGCCGGGCCAGCGCTTCTCGTCGATCCCGGCGGCCGTGATGACCTGCTTCATAAGGCGAATCTGGTCGTCGGTATCGAGAATGGTGAAGTCCGAGCGCAGATCGAGGAGCTCGGCATGGCGGCGCAGGATCTTGGCCGAGATCGAGTGGAAGGTGCCGAGCCAGGGCATGCCTTCGGCCACGGGGCCGACGAGGCTTGCGATGCGCTCCTTCATCTCGCGCGCTGCCTTGTTGGTGAAGGTCACCGAGAGGATCTGGGACGGATAGGCGCGGTTGGTGGCGATCAGATGGGCGATGCGCGTGGTCAGCACACGGGTCTTGCCGGTGCCGGCGCCTGCCAGGACCAGAACAGGGCCATCCGTGGCCTCGACCGCTTGCCGCTGCTCCGGGTTGAGGCCTGCCAGATAGCCTGCCGCCGGCTGTGCGGCGGCGCGGGCGGCGAGGCCGCCGGGGCGGGGCAGAGGGGCGGACGTGGTGTGATCGGACAAGGCTTCAGGTCGCTTTGATCGTGATTCGTTCCAGAGGCAATATAGGCTGTCGCGCCGCAGATTGCTGGATAAGGCTGTTGGGCGTTGAATGCTCGCCCGATCGTCAGGACGCGCCGCGATGAATGTGGATATCGCCTCCCGCCATTCCACCCATGAAGTGACGAACCAGGTTCCCATACTGTGCGATTACGACGCCTTCGCGGCTGATCCCGTGTTGCAGGCGGCGGCCACCGCCTTCGATGCAGGCTGGGCCTCGGAGCGCCTGCACGCGGCAGGGCGCATTGTCGGCTCGGCGCAGGTGCAGGACCTGGCGCGACTGGCGAACAGGTTCCCGCCCGAACTCAGGACGCATGACCGGTTCGGCAACCGCATCGACCAGATCGAGTTCCATCCGGCCTGGCACGAATTGATGGGGCTTGCGATCGAGCAGGAGACCCATTCGCTCGCATGGAACAGGCCGGGCCCGGGCGCACAGGTGGCGCGTGCTGCGCTCTCCTATCTCTGGAGTCAGGGCGAAAGCGGCATCTGCTGCCCGATCAGCATGACCTATGCCGCGATCCCGGTCCTGAGGCAGGAACCCGACCTCTGGAGCAAGTGGGGCGCCCTGGTCAGCTCCAACCGCTATGACCGCCGCCAGACGACCGCCTCCGCCAAGACAGGGGCGACCGTCGGCACGGCAATGACCGAGAAGCAGGGAGGCTCTGACCTGCGCCAGACCCAGACCATCGCCGAGGACAATGGCGACGGGACATGGTCCCTGACCGGGCACAAGTGGTTCTTCTCGGTGCCGCATTCCGACCTGTTCCTGACCTTGGCCCGAACCGCCGAGGGCATTTCCTGCTTCGTCGTGCCGGGCTGGCTGCCGGACGGCTCGCGCAACGGCGTGGCGATCCAGCGGCTCAAGGACAAATGCGGCAATCGCTCGAATGCCTCGTCCGAGGTCGAATTCCGCGGTGCGATCGGCCAGATGATCGGCGAGCCAGGCCGGGGCCTGCGCACCGGCCTGGCGATGAACCAGGGCTCCCGGCTGGACATTGCGGCGGCGTCGGCCGGGCAGATGCGGCTCGCCGTTTCGCTGGCGGCGCATCACGCGGCCCATCGGCGCGCCTTCCAGCGCGGGCTGATCGATCAGCCGATCATGCAGAACGTGCTGGCCGATCTTGCGATCGAGGCCGAGGCTGCAGCCTGGCTCGCCTTTCGGCTGTTTGCGGCGCTCGACCGTCAGGAAACGAGCGAGAGCGACCGGTTGCTGGCGCGGATCGGCGCGCCGATTGCGAAATACTGGGTCTCGAAGCGCGCGCCGGCGGTGGTGGTCGAGGCGCTGGAATGCCATGGCGGCAACGGCTTTATCGAGGAAAACCCCATGGCCCGGCTCTATCGGGAGGCGCCGCTCAACAGCGTCTGGGAGGGCTCGGGCAACGTCATTTGTCTCGATGTGCTGCGCTCGCTGGAGCGAGAGCCGGGCTCTCTCGTGGCGCTGATCGAGGAGATGCGACGCGCGGCCGGCGCCGACAATCGCTTTGATGCGCATTTGAGCGCGCTGGAGTCGGAGATACCCACTTTGGTGCGAAGCGAAGGACAGGCGCGGCGGCTGGTCGAGCGGCTGGCGCTGGCGCTGCAGGCCTCGTTGCTGCTGCGCCACGCACCTCACATGGTCGCAGACGCCTTCATCGCGACGCGGCTCGAGGGGCGCTGGTCGGGCCATTTCGGCGATCTGCCGGCGTCCGTGGATGCTGCCGCGCTGGCGCATCGGGCCGTCCCGGCGGTGGAATAGCACTCACGCGTTTGCGCGGCCGCCCTCCCGAAGGGGAGCGCGGCCGGCCGACTGGCTCAGGCCTCGGCCGGAGCGAAATCCATCGCCACGCCATTGATGCAGTAGCGCAGTCCGGTCGGTGGCGGGCCGTCAGGGAAGACATGGCCGAGATGGCCGCCGCAGCGGGCGCAATGCACCTCGGTGCGCTGCATCATGTAGCTATTGTCCTCGCTGATACCGACCGCACCCTCCAGTGGCTGGTCGAAGCTCGGCCAGCCCGTGCCGCTCTCGAATTTCTTGCCGGACTGGAACAAGGGGTTGCCGCAACCGGCGCAGGTGAACCGCCCGGCGCGCTTCTCGAAATTCAAGGCGCAGGAGCCGGCGCGCTCGGTGCCATGCCCGCGCAGCACGTGGTACTGCTCCGGGGTCAGGCGGCGGCGCCACTCCTCGTCGGTCAACTGGAATTCGAACTCACCGGCTTCCCTGACCTTGCCGCCGAACAGTCCGGACAGTCCCATCGTCATTCTCCCGTTCAAAGGTTTCGGGCGGAATATGGGGATGATTGCGCTCCACGTCAGCCCGCCCTCACGGATAGCTGATCCGCAAGGCGCGTCACCCAACCGTCACGCGACTCCTCTAGTCGGCTCGCCATCACAACGGACCGCGCGAGGAACGAAGAATGCAGACGGCGCGTACGGTTCGGCGGGAAACCACAATGGGCCTGACCACGGCGGTGCATCGCAGCAAGCCGCTGTCGCGGGCGGGGATGTTGGAGCGCCTGTTCACCCTGGCCTTTTCCGGGCTCGTCTATCCGCAGATCTGGGAAGACCCGGTCGTCGACATGGAGGCACTGGACCTGCGCCCCGATGATCATGTCGTGGCAATCGCGTCCGGCTCCTGCAACATCCTGTCCTATCTCACCGCCAACCCGGCGAAGATCAGCGCTGTCGATCTGAATGGCGCCCATATCGCGCTCGGCAAGCTCAAGCTCGCCGCACTCGACAGCCTGGCAGGCCATGAGCAGTTCCTGCGCTTTTTCGGCGAGGCGCAATCGCAGGCGAATATCGCGCTCTATGACGCCGAGATCGCGCCACGCCTCGATGCCGTCTCTCGCAGCTACTGGGAAGGCCGCAGCCTGAGCGGGCGCCGGCGCATCCAGGTCTTTGCCCGCAATTTCTACCGGTACGGCCTGCTCGGCCGTTTCATCGGGGCTGGACATCTCCTTGGCCGTACGCTCGGCTGCGATCCGCGCGTGATGCTGCAGGCTCGCGACATGGCCGAGCAGCGCGCCCTGTTCGACAGGCATATCGCTCCCGTCTTCGACAAGCCCCTGGTGCGTTGGCTGGTGCGCCAGCCGGCCTCGCTCTATGGGCTGGGCATCCCGCCGGCCCAGTACAAGGCCCTCGCGGCTGACGGCGACGCCGGGATACGCGGCGTGCTCCGGCGCCGGCTTGAAAGGCTGGCCTGCGGCTTCGACCTGAAGTCGAACTATTTTGCCCGGCAGGCCTTTGGACGGGGCTATGCGACGGACGAGAACGCATCCTTGCCGCCCTATCTTGAAAGCCGGAATTTCGCGGCCGTTCGAGAGCGGGCGGGCCACGTCGCCTATCACCAGAGCGCGATCACGGCCTTTCTCGAGAGCCAGCCTGCGAAGAGCTGCGATGCCTATGTGCTGCTCGATGCTCAGGACTGGATGAATGATGCGGATCTCACGGCGCTCTGGACGCAGATCACGCGCACGGCGCGACCCGGCGCCCGCGTAATCTTCCGGACGGCTGCCGATGAGCGGCTGCTGCCGGGCCGGGTGCCGGCCTCGATTCTCGCGCAATGGCGCTATGAGGAAGCACGCAGCCGCGAGCTTGGAGCGCGCGATCGCTCGTCGATCTATGGCGCCTTCCATCTCCATGTGCTGCAGGGGGCGGTGGCATGAGCGCTGGCCGCGCCACGACCGAGGCCGCCGGCCTGATGGACCGGATGTATCGCCACCAGCGCCATATCTATGACGCCAGCCGCAAATTCTATCTGCTTGGCCGGGACCGGCTCATCGCCGAGCTCGATCCTGCGCCGGGCAGCGCGATCCTGGAAATCGGCTGCGGCACAGGGCGCAACCTGATCAAGCTCGCCCGGACCTATCCGGGCACGCAGTGCTACGGTCTCGACGTCTCGGCMGAGATGCTCGCGACGGCGGAGAGAAGCGTGGCACGATCGGGGCTCTCGGAGCGCATCCATCTGGCACAGGCAGACGCGACCTGCTTCGACGCGGCGGCCCTGTTCGGGCGCGATGGATTTGATCGCATCGTCATCTCCTATGCGCTCTCGATGATTCCCCCCTGGCGGGGCGTGATCGCTCAGGCGCTGCGGACGCTGACGGCAACCGGTTCACTGCATATCGTCGATTTCGGCGACCAGACCGGCTTGCCTGCGTCGTTCAGGGYCGTGCTGAATCGCTGGCTGACATTGTTTCACGTCACGCCAAGGCATGATCTGCCCGAGGCAATCGCCGAATTGTCGCGGATCGAGGGCGTCGAGAGCCGCACGACCCGGCTCCTTCGCGGCTACGCCATCCATGCCGTGGCAACGCGGCGGGCCGCCTGAGCAGCGGGTGCTGGACGCGCCATCCTTTGGCCTGTAACGCCATGGAATGGCCGAGGATACGACGTCTGTTCGCAGGGAAGGGCAGGTCGAAAGACTGCGGGACGGCCTGCGCCAGCTCTACCATGGCCGCTCTCCCGGGGCGATGCGCTTTCAGCTTGCGACAGCGGTCGTCGACCTGCTGATCATCGCCTTCTTCATCGCGACACCGCTGATCCGCGAACGGCCGCTCTTCTATTGGCTCGATTACTCCGTCGCCGTGATCATGGTCATCGAGATCGGCGCGCGAATGCTGGCCTCCTCGAAGATTCCGCGCTTGCTGCGCCGGCCGAGCATGCTGCTCGATCTCTTCATCCTGGCAACACTGCTCGCGCCGCAATGGCTGGAGAATTTCGGCTTCCTGCGCATCCTGCGGCTCTGGTCGCTGTCACAGCGTGGGCTGATCTGGGAACGGCTGCGCGCTGCGGGCTACCCCGAGTGGGAAAGCGCAGCACGGGCGGTGGTCAATATCGTGACCTTCCTGTTCGTGGTGACGGGCTTCATCTACACCTTCTTCTTTCGCGAGACGGCGGGCTTCGCGGGTTATGTCGACGCTTTCTATTTCACGGTCGCGACCGTGACGACGACGGGCTTCGGCGACATCACCTTGCCCGGCACCGCCGGCAAGCTGACCTCGATCGTGGTGATGATCGTCGGGATCTCGCTGTTCGTGCGTCTGGCGCAAGCGATCTTCCGGCCCAACAAGGTCACCTTTCCCTGCCCGCAATGCGCACTGCAGCGGCACGAGCCGGACGCCGTGCATTGCAAGGCCTGCGGGCATGTCCTGAAGATCCCCGATCACAACGACTGATCAGGAAATCTCCACACCCTTCCAGAAGGCGACGCGGTCCTTGATCTCGGCGGCAGCGGCCTTGGGCTCGGCATAATACCAGGCGGCGTCCCTGTTCTCAGCGCCTGCGACGACGATCGAATGGTAGTTGGCCGTGCCCTTCCACGGACAGATCGACGTCGTCTCGCTTGGTTTGAAGAATTCAGAGCGGATCGCGCTGCGTGGAAAGTAGTGGTTGCCTTCGACCACGACCGTGTTGTCGGATTTTGCCAGAACGGCGCCGTTCCAGGTTGCCTTGACCATCTCCGCCCCTTTCGGCCGTCGCTGATCGCCCAAGATGGGGCTGCGTCGGGCCCAGTGACAGGGGCAGGCAGCCTGCGCCGGCTCTGCCGCTCTCAGTGGCGCGTTTCGAGCTCGCGCTCGTCGTGCTGATCCTCGACCGTGATCGTCGTCTTCTTCGGCATGCCGATGATGCGCCCGATCGTGGCCGGCAGCGGCATGCGACAATGCGCCGCTTTCATCAGGGCGAGATTGGCCAGGATATCGGGCGGAAACGGCGAAACCTTGCGGGTCGCCATGTCGACATGCAGCGAGAGGTTTTCACTCGTCGCCGCGAGCCAGCCTTCGCTCGCATGCCGCATTTCGAGATAGTAGTGCAGGCGCTTTTCGTCGAAGGCGATCAGTTGTGCGGTGACCCGCACGAGGTCGTCCTCGGTCAATTCGCGCTTGTAGAGGATATGGCATTCGGCCGCGAAATAGGACGCGTTGCGCGTGTCGACATAGTCCTGGTTCAGGCCGACGAGCGAGAAGACCTCGTCGACGGCCCGATCGAACAGCACGTGATAATAGGCCATGTTGAGATGGCCGTTATAGTCGATCCAGGGCGTTTCGACCCGCATTGCGGACGATACGAAGGGGGAGAAGAACAGCGCCGGAGCGCGGATCTCGTCTTTCATGGCCGCCTCCCGCAGAGTTGTTGCGTGCGGCGGAACGGAACTCCACTGACACGCTACCATCGTCTTGAAGACGCCGCCGGACGAGCTATGCCCTGCCTGATGCACCGCCTCCCATGCGCCCGGCGATCTTGCCGCCGGCGGCGACACGCAGGACAAACCCGCCTGCTATCGCTACGGTCTGCCTCGTCAGATTCAACCGCTTCCGAAGCCGACCAGTTCCAAGTTAAGCGCCAAGCCCGGAAAAAGACAATGAGCCTTTTTGCAACTGCTTCTTATGCCGCCTCTGCCGCAACCCTGCCGCCGTCGCCGGCTGCGATCGAGGCGGTGACGCGGGCGCTCGCCGCCCGATTCGGCAACAGGCTGGTGACGAGCCTGGCGGTACGGGAGCAGCACGGCCACACGCTGACCTGGATTCCGAACCAGCCGCCGGATGCGGTCGTCTATCCGCAGAGCACCGAAGAGGTGTCGGAGATCGTCAAGCTCTGTGCGAGCCACGGCGTCCCCGTGATCGCATTCGGCACGGGCACCTCGCTCGAAGGCCATGTCAACGCGCCGTTCGGTGGCGTCTGCGTCGATCTCAGCCAGATGAAGCGCATCATTGCCGTTCATGCCGAGGATCTCGATTGCGTCGTCGAAGCCGGCGTGACCCGCAAGGAACTCAACGAGCATCTGCGCGACCAGGGGCTGTTTTTCCCGATCGACCCCGGCGCGGATGCGTCCATCGGCGGCATGGCGGCGACACGCGCCTCGGGCACGAATGCGGTGCGCTACGGCACGATGAAGGACAATGTCCTTTCTCTGACCGCGGTGATGGCCGACGGCTCGGTCGTGAAGACGTCCAGCCGCGCGCGGAAGACCTCCGCCGGCTATGATCTGACCCGCCTGCTCGTCGGCTCGGAGGGCACGCTCGGGATTATCACCGAGGTCACGCTCAAGCTGCACGGCATCCCGGAGGCGATTTCGGCCGGCGTCTGCCCGTTTCCTTCGGTGAAGGCAGCCTGCGACGCGACCATCGTGACGATCCAGTCCGGTCTGCCGGTCGCGCGCATCGAACTGCTCGATGATGTGATGATCCGTGGCGTGAACCTGCATTCCAAGCTCGGCTTGCCGGAGACGACGATGCTCTTCGTCGAGTTCCACGGCACGGAGGCCGGCGTGAAGGAGCAGGCGGAGCGCTTCGGCGAGATTGCCGCCGATTTCGGCGGTGGACCGTTCGACTGGGCGACCAAGGCCGAGGACCGGTCGAAGCTTTGGCAGGCTCGCCACGACGCTTATTGGGCTGCTCGCGCCTTGCGGCCGGGCGTTGAATCGGTCGCGACCGATGTCTGCGTGCCGATCTCCCAGCTTGCCGAATGCGTCGAGGAAACCAAGCGTGACATCGAGGCCAGCGGTCTGATCGCCCCGATCGCCGGCCATGTCGGAGACGGCAATTTCCATACCCAGCCACTCGTCGACCTCGCCGATGAGGACGAGATGGAGCGCTGCCGCGGTTTCATCGACCGGCTGGTGAAGCGCGCCCTCGCCATGGGCGGCACCTGCACAGGCGAGCATGGCGTTGGTCAGAAGAAGATCAAGTATCTCGAGATCGAGCACGGCCCGGCGACACTGGATGTGATGCGCCTGCTCAAGCGCTCGCTCGACCCGCAGAACATCCTCAATCCAGGCAAAATCCTGGTCTTGTGACATCCAGACAGCTTGCGCGGCGGTATCGGGAACTGGAATGTCGTGATCTCGCCGCGAGTTGGCGGCAAGATCGCATAACCGCCGACAAGAGGGATGATGCTAAAAGGTGCGTGAGACCCTGACCGTTCTGGCCGGTCTCCTGGTGCTGGCATTGCTGGCCGCGTTGATCGGACCGGGCTTTGTCGATTGGCGACTGTATCGACCGCAGATCGAGGAGCGCCTCAGCGCTACGCTCGGCGCGGAGACGCGCGTTGCCGGCGGCATCGGCCTGAGATTGCTGCCGTCGCCGCGGCTGACCCTGGCCGATGTCCGCATCGGCGATCAAGGTGGACAGGCGAGCCACGCGACGATCGAGCATCTCACCGTCGAGCTTGCATTGACCGCGCTTGCGCGTGGTGAGTTCCGTTTCTCCGACGCTGATGTCGAAGGCGCGACGCTCTCGCTTGTTGCCAATGATGCAGGCGCGGTGCTGCTGCCGCATCCGATTGGTGCGGGCCTGCCTGTGCAGACCAGCCTCGACCATTTCAGCGTGCGCCGCTCGGCGCTAATCTGGCGGGAGGCGGGCAAGGACCCCGTCACAGTGTCGCCGATCGCTGCGGAACTCACCGCGGTCAGCCTTGCCGGCCCATGGCGCATGGAGGGCGAGGTCGGCGGCTCCTCGTTGCGCCTCGCGACAGGAACGATCGAGCCGGATGGTCGCCTGCGCGCCAAGGCCACCGTGACGGGGGAGGAGGGCCAGCTCAGCTTTGACGGCGCCTTCCTGTTGCCGACCGAGAAGGGCGGCGTCACACCAGGACTGGACGGTCTGTTCACGGCTGCGCCGGGTGGAGCCGTCAGCCTTTCGGGGCGGGTGAGCGGCGGCAGTCACCTGTTCGAGTTGAGCGGGCTTACGGTCGATCTTGCCGGCGGCGTTGCCCGGCTGGAGGGCGAGGGGCAGTTCCTGCCYATGCAAGGCACAGGCTCGGTTGCCTTGCGGGCGCGGCGCGTGGATGGCGACGCGCTGGCCACGGCACTTGGCGAACGCGTTGGCTTTGCGCGGGCCCTGCGCGGGCTTCCCGGCGCGCTCGATCTCAGCCTCGATCTCGATCAATTCGCGTGGCGCGGCGAGGATTTTTCGGCTGTCGCCCTGCGTGGGCGGCTGAACGAGGTCGGGTTGGCCAATGCATCGGCCTCGCTGCGCGTCGCAGGCGCCCTGGTCGGTGCAACGGGCGCAGTCGACGCCACAGGATTTCGTGGCAAGCTCAACCTCAAGGCGGATGACGCGCGCCGCGTCGGGCTGGCGCTGGCGCGGGCCGGGCTCGATCCAGCCCTCTCCGACCTGATTGCAGATCTGAGGCAGATCGATGCGGAAGCGGTTGGCGATTGGAGCTCGGAACAGCTGCGCTTCGAGCACCTGACCATCGCCGGGGCTTCCGGCGTCAGGCTGGACGGATCCGGAGAGATTGCCGCGGATCGGCTGGCGGCAAAGCTCGCGGTGCAGGGGCTCGATCTCAATACCCTGCCAGCGGGCGGGAGTTTCGCCGGGTTGATCGGGACGCGCGACCTGGCGCTCGACCTGTCGCTGAGCGGAGCCCGTTTTCGCAATGCGCCGCCCGGTTCCGCCCAGCTTGCTCTCGCACGCGAGGGCAGCAACTGGCGGCTCAGCCGGCTTGCCGTCGACGGGTTCGGCGGAGTTTCAGTCAACGGCGCCGGTGCGCTGCTGCCGGAAGGGGGCGAAATCTCCGGTCGCATTCGTGCGCCACGCTTCGAGGCGCTTGCAGCCCTTGCCGGGCCGCTTCTGCCGGAGGCGCTCCGTCAAGCGCTCGGGCGCGCCGGGGACGGGCTCTCACGGCTGGATTCAAGCTACCGCCTGACGCGCACGGTGGCCGGCGACACGGCCCTGCTGCTGGAAGGCGGCGCGCAAGCCGGAACGCTGGCCCTGAATGCGCGGTTGGACCGGAGCGGGACATGGACCGGAGCCAATCTGCGCTTTGATCTTGCCGATCGTCGACAGCTCTTCGCCGCTCTCGGCCTGCCGGTACYGATGCAGGGTGGACCTGGCAGGCTCGTTCTCGACCGTCAGCAAGGGCGCCTCAGTGGCTCGCTGGCGGGGCCTGGATTGTCGATCGTGGTCGACGGCGAGGCGGGCGCCGATGTGCCGCGACTGACCGTGCAAGCGGATCGTCCCGGCCAGATCCTGCCGGAGGGGCTCGCGCGCGCCCTGCCCGATGCGGTGCTGGACGCGCATGGCATGGTTCGCTTCGCCAGCGACCAGATCGCGCTTGATGGTCTTGTCGCCAATCTTGGCGGAAGCAGTGCACGGGGGACGCTGGCCTTGCCGAGAGAGGGGCCAATCTCCGGCAAGCTCGCGCTGCCATATGTTGATCTGAGGAGCGTGATCGGCTCGTCCCTGGGAACCGCGGCGGCATCTCCGGGCAGCAACTGGTCGGCGGTCCGTTTCGGCATGGCCTCGGGCCTTGGCGAGATCAGCCTGTCGGTCGAAGCCAAATCCCTGCTCTTCAGTGATGATATCGCCCTGAACGATGCGGCTTTCTCCCTGCATGCCAGCCCCGGCGAAATCCAGATCGAGGCGCTCTCGGGAAGCTATGCCGGTGGTAAGGTCTCCGGGCGGCTTACGGCACGGCGTGAAGGCGGGCTTGCGCAGCTTTCCGGCCGGATCGCGCTGGCGCAGCTCGATCTCGCGATGCTCACCGGCAACGCACTTGCCGGGAAGCTGTCAGGTCAAGTGGAGGGCGGTGGTTCCGGAGAGAGCCCCGCGCGGCTGGTTGCGGGGTTGGGGGGAGCCGGTAGTTTCACCATCGCAGGCGCGAGTCTCACCCGGTTCGATCCCGGTGGCTATGCCCGCGTCATTGCCGGGACCGGAGAGGATGCATCCGAGAGCGAGACCAGCCGTTTGCAGACCCGGCTGGCGGATGCTCTTGACCGCGGCTCATGGCTTTTGGGTGATATTACGCTGCCCTTCACGCTCGCCGGTGGCCTCGTGCGGCTCGCCCCGTTGACGATCGAGCGCGGGGATCTCCAGGCCGAGGCAAGTGGAGTGATCGACCTCAGGGCGCTGACCGCCGATCTGAGGCTGGGGCTGCGCCCACTCGGCCCGTTGCCCAAGGGCTGGCCGATGGCGGCGCCGGCACTTGGCGTGGCGTGGCGCGGGCCGCTATCGGGACTGCGGCGCGAGACCGATGTCGGAGCTTTCGCGAATGCCGTGGCGGCGCGAGCGCTGGCCCGCGAGATGGAGCGGGTCGAAGCCTTCGAGGCGGATGCACGCGAGCGCGCAATGCATGCGCGCCGCCTGCGCGCCGAGCGTGAGATGCGTGAGAACGAACGCAAGCTTGCAGACTTCCTGAAAGCGGAGGAAGAACGCCGCCTTGCCGAGGAGAAGCGCGCCGAAGACGAGCGCCGTGCCGCGGAAGCGCGCGCCCTGGAAGAAGCCAGGCGCGCCCAGGAGGCGCAACGTCTCGAGGAGCAGCGCCGGGTGGAAGAGGCCAGGCGAGCAGACGAGGCGCGGCGCAGAGCGGAGATCGAGGCGCGCGCTGCGGCAACGCGTGCAGCTCAACCTCAGCATCCTGGCGGCCCGCTGATCCTGCCTGGCGCACCCCGCGAGAATTTTCCCGAGCAGATTTTGCGACCGGTGACACCGGCTCCATCGCTGGGACCGCCCCTGCAGATAGAGCCCGTGCCGCGTCCGCTCTCGCGGACTCCGTAGCCGGACTGACCGACGAGCTTCACGCCGTGATTCCAGTATTTTCCGGTTTGAAGCGGCGTGTCCATCAGCCTCGAAACTGAGCGGATCTGGCTCCTCAGGCGAGGCGATGCCCGTCAGCCGCGTCCCGCCAGGCGCTGGTAATGCGCCAGCACGTGCAGGCGCAGCGCGGAGGAGAGATTGGCCTCGCCGCGGCGGGAATCAACATCGGCGACGAGTGCGGCAAGCGTGCGGCGCTCCTGCCCGGCAATCTCCTTGAGTGCCGCCCAGAACGGCTCCTCGAGCGATACGCTGGTGCGGTGCCCGGCAATGGCGAGAGAATGTTTGCGCTCGCGGCTCACCCCGGGGTCTCGCCCTTGTCATCGGGTGAAAGCGCAAGCTTGTGACCGTCGAGTTCGTGGATGGCCTTATCGCGCCGCGCTTCAGTCAGGCTGCGCTCGGCTTTGCTCCGTCCGAAGTCGATACGGTTCTGGTCGGCCTTGGCTTCGGCCGCTACGCGCTGGCGCTGTTTGCGGGCGCGCCGGAGATTGATGATCTCTGCCATTCCGCCCGGCCTTGTTCAGGACGGGCCGAGCATGCGCTCGGGCCGCACCGTGCTGTCGAACAACTCGGCGTCGACACCGGCCCTCAAGGCTTCCTCGCGCAGGGTCGTGCCATTGTGATGGGCGGCCTTGGCGATGTTGGYAGCCTTGTCGTAGCCGATGGCCGGTGCAAGTGCTGTGACCAGCATCAGCGAGCGGGACAGCAACTCGGCGAGCCGGTCCTCATTGGCGACGATCCCTTCAATGCAGTGCACGCGGAAGCTGTCTGCGGCATCGGCGAGCAGYCTGACCGATTGCAGGAAGGCGGCAGCGATCACCGGCTTGAAGACGTTCAGTTCGAAATGGCCCTGGCTCGCGGCGAAGCCGATTGTCGCCTGGTTGCCGTGAACCTGTGTGGCCACCATGGTCAAGGCTTCGGCCTGGGTCGGATTGACCTTGCCGGGCATGATCGAGGAACCGGGCTCGTTCTCGGGCAGGCTGATCTCGCCGAGACCCGAGCGTGGGCCCGAGCCCATCAGGCGGATGTCATTGGCGATCTTGAACAGATCCATGGCAAGCGCGGCGAGCGCGCCATGGGCGGCGGTGAGCGCGCCATGGCTCGCCAACGCCTCGAACGCATTGGCGGCGGGGCGGAAGGGCAGGCCGGTGAGCCCCGCCATTTCCTTGGCAAAGAAGGCGGCGAAGTCGCGATGGGTGTTCAGGCCGGTGCCGACCGCCGTGCCGCCTTGGGCCAGCGCATGCAGCCCGCCGAGCGAGGCCTCGATCCGCCCGATGCCAAGATGGATCTGCGTGGCGTAGCCCGAGAATTCCTGGCCGAGCGTGACGGGCGTCGCGTCCTGGAGATGCGTCCGGCCGATCTTGATCAGCGAAGCGAAGCGCTGTGCCTTGTCCTGCAGTGCCTGTTCGAGCTTGCGCAGGGACGGAAGCAGCAGGCGCGAAATCTCGAGCGCCGCGGCAATATGCATCGCGGTCGGGAAGCTGTCATTCGACGACTGGCCACGGTTGACCTGATCGTTGGGATGAACCGGGCTCTTCGCGCCGAGGCCGGCGCCGAGGATCTCGTTGGCGCGGTTGGAGAGGACCTCGTTGACGTTCATGTTGGTCTGGGTGCCGGAGCCGGTCTGCCAGACGACAAGCGGGAAGTGGTCGTCGAAGCGACCGCCCAATGCTTCATCCGCCGCCTGGCCGATGGCGCCGGCGACACGCTGGTCGATCAACCCCAGCCGCGCATTGACGTGCGCGGCAGCCTTCTTGACCAGCACGAGAGCATGGATCAGCGGGAGCGGCATGCGTTCGCTCGGTCCGCCAATGCGGAAATTCTCGAGCGAGCGCTGGGTCTGAGCACCCCAGTAGCGATCTGCAGGAACGGCGATGGGGCCGAAGGAGTCAGTCTCTGTGCGGGTGTCCGGCATAGGCTCTGATCAGGTCTTCTTGCGGAAGGAATCGAGACTGACGACCTGCGCGCCGCCGCCTTCGTCACCATCCGCGCCCGCGTCGGCCTTCGCCGGGTCCGCTTCGTCGTCGGTGGCTGCCTTGTTCTTCGCAGTGGCACTTGCGGATTGTGGCTTTACCGGGAGCGCAAGCGGCGTTGGGGCGGCTACGCTGGGCTCGGACCCGGCTCCGCGTGGTGCCTTTCCGGCTCCCGCGGTCTGATCACTCGCCGAGGCTTCTTCAGGAGCCTCCTGGGTTTCGAACTTCAGGCCGAACTGGACCGAGGGATCGAAGAAGGTGGTGATCGAATCGAAGGGCACCAGCAGCCTTTCGGGCACGCCGGAGAACGAGAGACCGACCTCGAAGGCGTGGTCGCTGACGTTGAGGTCCCAGAACTGATGCTGGAGCACGACCGTCATCTCGTCCGGGTGCTTTTCGCGCAGTCGCTGCGAGAGGCGCACGCCAGGGGCCGTCGTGCGGAACGTGATGTAGAAATGGTGCTCACCCGGCAGGCCATCGCGGCTCGCCTCGGCCAGGATCTTCCGTACGACACCCTTCAGCGCGTCCTGCACCATGAGATCGTAGCGAAGAATATCCTGTACCATCGTATCGACTATCCGTGTCCGCTTCCGAGCAAGGCAGAAAGTCGCCGGCCCTCGCATAAAAAAGTGGAGGCTTCTGTTGCCAGGCGCCTCCGAGCCCCGCCTTACGCGGCTAAGCGCAAGGGCTTTGGTTTGGGAACCAGCACCGCTTACGCGGCGACAGCAACCCGAGCATTGTTGTCGTTGGCAACTATGCAATGGCCCGATAACGGCGGAACCATGCCGAGCAAAAGAACGACCTTTACACCCTCGTCGATCCTATTTCGCCCCCGCCGGAGCCCGTCTCGCGAATCGCGCACGGGCTCTGGTGGAGGCGCCGGGTACCGCCCCCGGGTCCGAAAGGCTTATTTCGACGTTCGTTTATCGCCATAGCCGCTCTTGCGAGTGGCAAACCGAATATAGGGACTCGGAGCGCGCGGGGAAAGAGAGCATCGTCACTCCATCCGAAGCAATTTCGCCGGCTCTCACCGGGACGGAATATCGAGATTTGGCTCATCCCGGATGATCCTGAGGACCTTGCCGTTACTGACGCTGACATCGATCGCGATCTCGGCGCCGTTACTGTCGACCCCGCCGAGCTCCCAGCGACCGCCATGGCGCTCGATATCCTCGATCCAGACCATGCCGTGATCGATAGCGATCTCGCGGGCTTCCGTAATCGAGATTTCACGGGTGCTCGGAGCGGGGGACGGCATGGTGTTGGCGGCCACGGCAGGGAAGGAGAGCAGGACGGCGACCGGCAGGAGCCACATTGCGCTGCGAATCGACATTTTGGTTCTCCCTAGCCTGAACAGAGGCAGGGAGCGGCTCAATCATGGCTTTGTTTCGGCTGGTCTGAGGCGCTTCCTTGCGGCTTATCGCATTGCCGTGAGCGCATGTGTGCACTGCAATGCGATGGCTCCAGACGATGCGATACCGTCTCCAGGATGTGCGATGCCGGAGAAGGCCCAGTGGGGAGGTTCGCACCACCGTTTGGAGGCGGCGGTGCATTGGAACGGGGCCGGCGAGTGAGGCCGCTGCCTGTGTATGCTGCACGGCGGCAAACCTGCCGATGCCTGGTGACCTCGAAGCCTGTCAGTATATATGTTGCACGCACGGATCGTGCCGCTAACACACATGTTCAGGGCCAACGAGCCTGGGAGTGGCAAGAGCTCCCGGACTCTTCGCGGAGGCGGCTAGTGATCAGAAGGCATCCAGAATTCCAGTATCTCGACCTGCTTTCCGACGTCCTGGAGCGCGGAGACGAGCGGTTGGACCGTACTGGTGTAGGCACTCGCTCGCTTTTTGGCGCCATGGTGCGATTCGATTTGTCGGATGGCAGTGCGCCTATCCTCACGACGAAACGCGTCTATTGGAAAACCGCGGTCAAGGAGATGCTCTGGTTCTTGACCGGGGGCACCAATATCCAACCTCTGCTTCGCGAGAACGTCCGAATCTGGACCGACTGGCCGCTTGCGCATTATCGCCGTGAGACAGGCGAGACCATCTCGCAGGACGCGTTCGAGCAGCGTGTTGTCGAGGACGACGCCTTTGCTGCTCGCTGGGGCGAACTTGGCCCTGTCTATGGCAAGCAATGGCGCCGCTGGCTGGGCGCCGACGGCCGCGAGCATGATCAGATCGCGGCACTGGTCGAGGCGCTGCGGACGAATCCAACGAGCCGCCGAATGCTCTTCCATGGATGGAACGTGCCGGAACTCGGTGCGATGGCGCTTCCGCCTTGCCACATGGTGTATCAGTACCACGTGACCTCGGATGGGCGGCTGAACTGCCTCTTGTTCCAGAGGTCGGTTGATCTGCTCCTCGGAGCTCCGTTCAACTTTGTCGGCGCCGCTGCACTGCAACTCATGCTGGCCCAGCAGGCGGACCTCCGTCCTGGCGAACTGATCTGGGTGGGTGGGGACGTCCATCTCTACCTTAATCACCTGGGGCAGGCCCGGGAGCAGGTTTCGCGTGAGCCCCGGCCATTTCCCACGATGCGGCTCACCCGACGGGCGGCGACGATAGACGAGTACCGCATCGACGATTTTGACGTCGAAAGCTACGCGCCTCACGCGGCGATCAAGGCCGACGTGGCGGTCTGAGCTCGATCGTTCTAGCCCAGCTGAGTTTTTCAGGAGCAGTGACCGCGACCTCTCCGGGGAGTTCGGGCCGMGCCGTCGACGTCGGTCGAGCGCTGAAATGAGGTTGTCCGACGAGAATTGATGCGGGTTGCGCATCAGGCGCAGGATATTCTTGCGTTAGATCAATTGGGCTGGCGTCAGCATCTGCAAGACTGCGCTCTCAATGGCATCCAAGAGGCACGGATATGCTTCGAAGGAACCGACGCATCCTTGGTCGCAATCGTCTCACTTCTAGCAAGTGCGAGATAGGCGGCAGCCCCCGGCTTTGCCTGCTGGAGCATTCCAGGAGACGCCTCGTAGGCTCGATCCATTCCAACTGCGCTGCAGTGCTGGCTAGCATGGATCCCCCCAATTCATCGGCGCGGGAGCCTGCCCCAGGCCAAGATACGATCTGCAGGAGATAGCCGCATGTCACCGGCAAGGGCGAAACCCAGCAGCATTAGCTATGTCAGCATCATGGCTCTGGTTTATCCCGGCCCAGACGCAGAAGGGCTCATTGGGCTCGCCGCATCGCTCGCCCACCGGTTTTCGAGCCGATTGATCGGCATCGCCGCTGAAGATTTTGTCCTCCCGTACTATGGCGACGGGGCGGTCGCAATGGACCCCATACTGGTCGAGAATGCCAAGAGGGCGGCAGCGGAGAACCTTATCGAGGCCGAGAAGGTTTTTCGCCGGGCCGCGGGGACGACGAGCAGGATCGAATGGCGTTCGACGGTCTGCCAGCCTCGTGGCTTCATCCTGGCGCAGTCACGTGCCGCCGACCTCGTGGTGCTGGGCCGACGTGCTCCCGGCGACGTGAGCGATAGCGGCATGGCGGTTGGGCCTGAAGAACTCATCATGGATCTTGGGCGCCCCGTTCTTCTCGTGCCACCCCGGTTCGAGTTTCTTTCAGCCAAGCGGATTGTGGTCGCCTGGAAGGGCACAAGGGAAGCCCGGCGCGCCATCTGGGACGCCCTGCCGCTCCTCAGGCAGGCCGAGGCGGTGAAAGTCGTTTCCGTTGGCGCGGACGCTGGCGAGCAGGGGGTGG
>NZ_JBFTRC010000096.1:0-23830 GCF_056399325.1 Allobosea sp. 01N443 | reverse complement strand
CCTTGTACCTGCATGGCGGCCCGGGCAGCGGGCTCCGCTCGGGCAGCTATCGCCGCCATTTCGACCCGGAACGCTACTGCATCATCGGGATCGACCAGCGCGGCTGCGGACGAAGCCGCCCCCTCGCCTCGGACGCTCCCGGCGAATTGCACCGAAATACGACGCAGGCGCTGATCGGGGATATCGAGGCCGTCAGGACGCATCTCGGTATCGCGTCCTGGCTCGTCTCGGGCGTCTCCTGGGGCTCGACGCTGGCGCTGGCCTATGCGCAGGCGCATCCCGGCAGGGTCTCCGAACTGGTGCTGGTCGCGGTCACCACGACCAGCCGCGAGGAGGTCGACTGGATCACCGAAGGCGTCGGGCGCCTGTTTCCCGAAGCCTGGCAACGTTTCGAGCGGGATTCGGGCCGGCGCCCCGGCGAGCGCGTCGTCGAAGCCTATGCCAGGCGGCTGGCCACCTGCGGCCTCCAGGAGCGCGTGCTCGCAGCCCGCGCCTGGAACACATGGGAAGCGACCCATATCTCGCTCGACCCGGGCTGGGAGCCGCCGAGCCAACCGCCCGACGACGAACGCGGCCTGGCGTTTGCGACGCTCGTCACGCATTACTGGGCCCATGACGGGTTTCTGCGGAATGGGCAGGAGATCCTGCGCCGTATCGCCGAGATCGCCGATATTCCCGCCGTTCTCATCCATGGCCGTCGCGATGTCAGCGGACCCGCGATCACCCCCTGGAACCTGCACCAGCGTTCAATTGCGGCCAATGGCGCTCGGCCTTGGCGATAAACCCTGCGGGATCGCCGAGCCAGGTCTTCCGGACATCGCGATCGTAGTTGAGGTAGAGCGTGCCATCGACGATGGACYAGGCCTCCGGCTCGATCTTCACGAGATAGCCCCGCGAGGTGCCATAGGCGCAGAAGCCGCCATAGGCCGGCAGGTAGCGCGCCGGATCGGCTTCGAGCAAGGCCTTGTGCTCGGCGCTGGCGAAGCGCCAGGTGGCGCCGTGAAGGGCGACGGAAAATTCCGGCCTGCCCAGCCTCGGGCCGCCATCGTGGAAATAGGCGACGGGATCGTAGCCGCGGATCGCGAGCCCGTCCGGTGAGCCGAGCGTGTTGACCGGGCGGGGCATATCGGCCCGGACACCCGATGCTGCGAGCACCGCGCCAGCGAGCAGGATGAAGCTGCGCCTGCCGAGCATGGCGCGTCTCCCGTCCCTCTCGCCGTTCGCGACGAGCGCGCGTCCTGTGCCGAGATCGTCTTCGGCCGCCCCCGTGCTGCGGACCGGTGACATCGTTTCGTGGTGCATCTCGTCTCTCCGGCGCAGCCGCCCCAGGCGGCTTTGGGGAGAGATCGCTCGGCGGGGCGATTTGGTTACACCGTCACGCAGACGTGAGCGCCTGGCCGGGACGGAGATGAGTGCCGACACAACCATCGCCAGGCACAGCCCTGGGTCGCAGCTTCGACCATCGCGGCGTGGAAGGATCGGGTGCGCCCATTGTTCCCGCGGCACATGGAAACGGCCAGCCTCCACCCCAGAACTCTCTCGGCCCTTTCGTGATCTGCGCGCCCCCCTTCGCAGAAATCCCGCCGGAGCCGCCGAGCAGCTTTGTTTACAGTCCTGCGCTACGTCCCCAGCACCGCGATACGAGGAGATGGAATTGAGTTTTTCCAGGGTGGCAAAGGCCGTTGGTTCGGTGAGTTTCCTTTTGGGCATCCTGATTGCGGCCGCAAGCGTGCGATTCCCGGACCTGTTTCAAGACATGGGGCCCCTTCAACACATCGGCGCAGCAAGCTTCTTCTTCGCAGGCGCGTTTGTCGCGATGCAAACGCTCGTCAAGCGAATGGAGGGCGGACATTCCGACGATGCGTCGCTCGCAGCGAGCTTGAAGGAGCTATCTGGGTCATTGCTCTATTCGCTTTTCGGCCTGACCGTTACGGCGATGTCGGTCTGGACGTCATTTGCGCAATAGGTTGGTTGTAGTTTCCGGTCCAATGACCGGTTTCATCTGGGAGCCCGCGCCGCCCTCGGTTTCAAAGAACAGAGCGTGGCGTGGTGCAGGAACTCAGAAGAGGAAAACCGGAATCCGCGAATACGACGCCCCCCATCTCCGGTGTCAGTTGAGCGCAACGGTACCGACAGCACTTCATGAGACCATATCGTGCACCTGATTGACGTGGACCTTCATGTCACGATGCCATGCTCACCCGGTTTCTCCTCCTGCCTTGCCCGCGAGCCGCGATGATCAACACCCGATATGCCCTTGTCATCGCGTCAGTTGCGGTTCTCTCGGGATGCATCGGGGAGACAATGTTCAGTGTCGAACTGCATCGAGAGAGCGACAACGCCAAGGCGACCTGCATGAGCAGCGTCTACTCGCCGGGCTTGTTGTTCGCGGAACGAAGCCAGATACGAGATGTTTCACGCTGCGTAACGGCTTGCCTGAACAAGGGTTTCACCGTCGCTCAGCGTCCCCAGGGCATCTCGATTGACACTCTCGCACCTGACGCAGTCGCGGAGGATGATTGCGCCCATCATGCGCAAGCGATAGCGGCCGGTTCGGCCCCTGGGCGGAAGGGCGGCGATTCCGGCGCCCCAACCCGCCCTCGCCGTCTCAGTCAATGACGAGTGCGCTGCAGCACAAAATCTTTCGCGACTGCGAGGTACTGTCATTCCTTGATGCTCTGTTCACAGAGATTTAATCCAAGATTGAATCCCACATTGAGGCGGCAATTTGCGTATTTGATGAATTTCGCAGGAAATCAGATCACGGTTATTTGCATGAACATTTCAGCTTCGCGACGGTAATATGGATACGAAGTCGGATTTCAACCCGGCCTCGTGCTTTGGAACGCAGGAGATCAGTCATGATCACTTACAGGATTGCCCTTGTCGGAGGCCTTCTCGCGCTGTTCGGGATGGCCAACACGGCGCAGGCCTACGAGTTCGGCCCCGAAAGCATCATCCACGAGCAGTACGAGAACCCGCTCGCCCTGCAGGAGCAGCAGCAGTATCGCGCCTATCATGAGCACATGAAGGAGCTGCGTGAGCATCAATATTACGCACCGGCGATGCGGCGACATCACAGCTGAGAGGCAAGCACCTCTCGGAGGCAGGGGCCGCCCCAGCGGCCCCTCTTTTTTGGATGCCGGCTCTACGCCGGTGCCGAAGCGCGCGAGCCGGCCGCCGGCAATCAGGGCGCGGCGTGGCCGGCTCCTCCCTCCCCGCCAAGCTCGACCCAGTAGCCCGGCTGATAGGGCAGCGGCAGGAAGCGCTCGTGGAGTTCGCGCAGCGTGGCTTCGGGATCGAGATCCGGGAACAGATCGGGATGGAGCCAGCGGGCGATCCTCTGGATCGCCACGAACTGATAGGGATTGTTGTAGAACTGATGCCAGATCGCGTGGACGCGCCCGCTCTTCACCGCGGCCGTATGGGCGAAGGCCGGGCGTTTCGCGAGATTGGCGAGTTTTCGCTTCGCCTCCGCGAGGTCCGCGCCTGGCCCGAGCCCGACCCAGGCGCCGCCCGGCGCCAGCGCGCTCCAATTGCCGCCGGTCGCGATCACCACATCGGGATTCATGGCGATGATCGTTTCGGGGTTCACCGTGCCGAAGGTGCTGGGCAGCAGGAGGCTGCCGAGATTCCGCCCACCGGCGACCTCGACCATTCTGCCGAAATTCTCCGGCCCGAACGTCATGCAGCAATCGTCGGAATAGCCGGGTATCCGGTCGACCATGACGAGCGGCCGCCTGAGATCGGCCACCCCGGCCAGGCGATCGGTGACGCGCGCGATCTCGCGAGAGCGAAAGGCGATGAGTTCCTCGGCGATCTCCGAGCGGCCGAACAGGCGGCCCATCAGCCGGAGCGACGGTTCCGTGTTCACGAAGGGCGCATGGCGGAAATCGACATAGACCACGGGAATGCCGACGGAAGCGAGCTTTTCGACAAGCTTCGTCTCCGCGCTCGCGATCTGGGCCTCGACATTGAGGAACAGCACATCGGGCTTCAGGGCGATCACCGTCTCGATATCGAGATTACCCTCGCTCATGGCCCCGAGCGCCGGCAGCGCCGCAATAATGGGATAGCGCTCGAGATAAGCGCGGTAGCTGTCCGGATCGGCCTTTTGCAAATCGTCGCGCCAGGCGACGATGCGGCGGAACGGCGCCTCCCGGTCGAGGGCGGCGCCGGCGTGGATCTGCCGCCCCTCACCCAGGATCACGCGCTGGACCGGAACCGCCACCGTGACGACGCGCCCGAGCACATCGGTCACGGAGACCTGCTCGGCCGATGCCGGCACGGCACTCGTGATCACCACGAGTACCAGGGCGAGGCAGTGCAGGAGCGCCGCGAGCCCCTGCCCGCATGCGCCGATACCGGGGCGCCGATCGAGTTCGCCGCGACCCGCCATTACAGGTCGACCGACATCGAGAGCCGGAAGGTGCGCGGCGCACCCGCATAGAACGTCCCGAACGAGGCGACGCTCGACCAGTATCTGGTGTCGGCGACGTTCTGGACGGTGGCGCGGAAGGTCGTCTTGCGCCCGGCGATCTCGGTTGCGTAGCGCGCGCCGAGATCGACCCTTGTCCAGTCGGGCAGCGACTGGGTGTTGGCCGTATTGATGAACTGCTTGCCGGTGTGGATCAGCGCGCCCGTCAGGGTCAGCCCCTTCACCCAGGGCAGATCCCATTCGGCGCCGAGATTGAGCTGCATCGAGGGAACGCCGATCGGCCGGTTGCCGAGATTGGCCGCGAGCGCCGGCTTCGTCAGTTCTCCATCCAGCAGGGTGGCGCCGCCAAGCAGCCGAAGCTCGGGGGTGATTTCCCCGTAAACATTGAGCTCGAGACCGCGCACGCGCTGCTCCCCGCTCACCGAAAAGACTCCGCTGCCGCTCAGCTCGGCACTCGGCTTGGTGATCTGGAAGGCGCTGATGCCGGCGCCGAACGTGCCGAACTGCGCCTTCACGCCCGCCTCGTACTGCTTTGCCCGATAGGGCGCGAAGGCCTCGCCGGCATTGGTCGCATTGGTCGGCGCGATATCGCCGCGGCTCAGCCCTTCGACATAATTCGCATAGAGCGAGACGTTGCTCAGCGGACGCAGCACGAGTCCGACCACCGGGGTCGTGGCCTGCTCGTCATAGGACGAGGTCACGGCGCCGGTCGTGGTCGAGTAATTGTTCGTCTCCACCGATTGGCGGCGCACCCCCAGCGTCAGCAGGACGCGCTCGTCCAGGATGGAGAGCGTATCGGCCAGCGCAACGCTCGTGAGATCGCTGTCCGAGGTTCGCGCGCGGGGGACGCGGGTCGCATATTGTGGTTGGGTCAGGACGGGGGCGTAGATGTTCGAACTCACGGGCCGGCCGGCGGTCAATGCCCGCTCGATCTCGTCGTGATAATAGGACGCCTGGAAGGTCAGCTCATGCTTGATGAAGCCCGTCTCGAAGCGGGCCCGGAGGCCGCCATCATAGGTCTGCCGGCCGATCGCCAGATCGAGATATTGCGGGGTGTAGGTGACATCGCCTCGGCCGTTCAGGATCGTCGGCAAGGGCGAGTTGCCGAAGAACCGGTCGACATGGGATTGCGAGCCGCCGACATTGGCGAAAACCGTCACATTATCAGTGAGATCGTACTCGTTCTTCAACAGCACCGAGCCGTCGTCGATCCGTGAATGCTCCCAGGGCTGGATCACGTTGCGCCGCCCGCTCGGGGCCGCCGGCACCGCAACGCCGGGGCTGGCCAGGAAGGGTCGCGTGGGCGCGTCCCAGTAATCGCGCTGCGCCAGGACATAGAGCCAGCTGCGGAAGCGCTCGCCCTGGTAGTCGAGCGCGAGCGAGCCGATGCCCGTGCCGTTGTACTGCCGGTCGACGGCGGTATCGCCGCCGCGCAAGCTGCCATTGACCCGGACACCGAACTCGCGGCCCGCGCCATAGCGCCGGGCGACGTCGAATGTGGCGCCGCCATAGGCTTTTGACGCGAACTCCGCGCCGATCCGGGTGAGATCGCCCTCCGCCCGCTTCGGCACGATGTTGATGATCCCACCGATACCGCCATTCGGGGCGATGCCGCCGAGAGCCGCCGCGGGCCCCCTCAGGACCTCGATCCGCTCGGCATAATCGGTGAAGACGCGATAGTTCGGGGCAACGCCGAAGACGCCGTCAAAAGCGATCTCACCATTATTGCCTTCCGAGATCGGAAAGCCGCGAATGTTGAAGGAATCCACGATTCCGCCCGACGGGTGCGAACTGCGCACCGAGGGATCGAGGATCAGCGCATCGGCGACCGTCGCCGCCTGCAGGTTCCGGATCAGGGCTGCCGTGTAGCTCGTCATGTTGAACGGCGACTTCAGGGTCTGCGTATTGCCGAGCAGGCCGAGCCTGGCCCCTTCCGCCACCTGGCCGCCGGCAAAGGGGGGCGGGACCTCGCTCTTCGTGCCCTGCCCGTCCACGACGATCTCGTCGAGCTGCACGCGCGTCGGCGCGGCGCCCTGAGCCAGGGCGCCCGTTGCGCCCAGGCCGAACATCCCCATGCCCAGCAGCGCCGGGACCACGCGGCTCACCATTGGATCGCTTCGAAGCTTCATCACGCCCTCATGAAAATTCAAAAACATGCCGCATCGAACAATAGCGGCGTGGTTCATGGGGCTTCGTATCGATCAATCCTTATTAACCGTCAACAACACGGGAATGATGTACAAACATACATTTTAAACATCATTCGTAGTGTCGATTATTACTTTCGACTAATTCAAAAATGACTTCGACATCAGGAAATAAATCTGACCAGACAACCACTTGGCGCGAGCCCATTTCAGCCCAAAACGGATCATGCACACCGGCGCAGGCCCCGGCTCGCGCCGGCCGGGCACTCGCACCGGATTCCCGAGGGCCAGTCGATTTCAATTTTTGCAGGCCGCCCGGACAAAATCAGAGGCAGCCGACCGACGGGAGGGCGGCAGCGTCAGGCCGCGTAGAGACGGACGAGATCGCGCGCCGACGAGATTTCGTCGCAGATCCATTCGTCGACCAGCTTGACCTCGCGCCGGCGCCGCATGTCGGGCGGACGGACGAGGTAATAGGAGGCGCCGGTCGGCACCGCCTTGCGCAGCGGCACGACCAGCCTGCCGGCCTGGATCGCCTCATGGGCCAGCACGACATCGGTCATGGCGACCCCGAGCCCGGCTTCGGCGGCGCTGAGCGCCATGTCGAGGGCGTCGAAATCGAGGCCGCTGCGCGGATCGAGATTCGTCCCCGATTTCTCCGTCCAGGTCGCCCAGTCCTGTCGATCCGGCAAGGGGTGGAGCAGCGTCGCCTGGGCGAGGTCAGTCTCGCTGGCCTGGCGCCCGGCGAGATAGCCCGGTGCGCAGACCGGGAGGATCCATTCCGCATAGAGCTCGGTCGTGTAGTCGCGCGGCCAGTTGCCGACGCCATAGCGGATGCCGAGATCGGCATCGGTATCGTTCAGCGTCATGTCGTTCAGGCGCGTCTGGACATTCACCTTGATCAGCGGGTGCCGCTCCTGGAAGGAGCGCAGCCGCGGCAGCAGCCAGCGCAGCGCGAAGGTCGGCAGCACCTTGATGGTCACGGCTTCGCGGTCGTTCTGGAACGGGTTCACCGCATTGGCGATATGATCGAACGCCTCCTTGACGCTGACCGCGAGACGCTGGCCCGCATCGGTGATCTCCAGGCCATTGTGAGTGCGCAGGAAGAGCTGGGCGCCGAGCTGCTCCTCCAGGATGCGGACCTGGCGGCTCACCGCGCTCTCGCTGACATGCAGAGCGAGTGCGGCCTTCTTGATGCTGAGCTCGGCCGCCACGATTTCGAAGCAGCGCAGCGCATTCAATGAGGGGAGCCTGCGGGTCAAAGCGACCTCCTGCTATGTGTCCGGGTCGCGGAGCCGGCCGCTGCCGGCCGCGCCAGAAGGCGTCACCACGCCCCGGCGACGTCTTCAGCTGATCTCCATGCGCGGGTCGAGGGCATCCCTCAGGCCATCACCAACGAAATTGAAGCTCGTCACCGCCAGTGTAATGGCGAGACCGGGCATGATGGCAAGCCAGGGCGCGCTCGACAGGTAGATCTGCGCGTTGTTGAGCATATTGCCCCAGCTCGCGTTGGGCGGCTGGATGCCGTAGCCGAGAAAGCTGACATAGGATTCGAGCAGGATCGCCTTGGCGACATTGAGCGTCGCTGCGACCACGATCGACGCGACCGCATTGGGCAGGAGGTTGCGCCACATGATCCGCAGGCTCGACGCCCCCATCGCCCTGGCGGCGACCGCGTAATCCTGGTCGCGCAGCGCCCTGATCTGCGCCTCGACGATGCGCGCGACATTCATCCAGGATGTCGCCGCGATCAGCAGCGTCATCGAGAGCAGGCCGGGCTTGACCAGTGCGGCCAGCGCCAGGAGCAGGAAGATCGTCGGAAAGCACAGGATCGCATCGACGAAGCGCATCAGGAGCGAGCCGATGATGCCGCCGTAATAGCCTGCGATCATCCCGACCCCGGTCCCTGCCGCGATCGCGATCGCCATGGCGGTGAAGCCGATCGCGAGCGAGATCCGCCCGCCCATCATCAGCCGGGCGAGGATGTCGCGGCCGCGTGTATTTGACGTCCTCGGCGGTGAACGGCGTACCGTCATGCCATTTCACGTCCCGGCGCAGCTTGATCTTCCAGATCAGCCCGTCGGCGGAAAGCCCGCCATTGCCGACGCTCGGAACCTCGGTCGCGAGATCGGCGACGAGCCTGCCCTGCGGATCGATCGACCAGAGCGGGTTGAAAAGCTGCCACCAGACGCCCTGGTCGACCTCGCTGCCGGGCATCAGCGGATTGAAGACGGTCGGTTCCTGCGAAATCCCMGCGATCACCTGGCCACGCGGCTTTTGCGGCGGCACCAATGGACGGGCCTGCGCCTGCTGGACCGGCGAAGCGGGTTCGCCCTTCCCGATCGGCGACACCCTCATCCCCTATGGCTATATGTGGTGGATTCCCGTCCTCGATGATCCCGCGCTCAAGGGCACCTTCCAGGCCGAGGGCATCTATGGCCAGTACATCCACATCAATCCGCAGAAGCGCCTGGTCGTCGTGGTGCTGAGCGCGCGCTCGAAGCCGAGCTTTCGTCAGCGCCTCGAGATCAATGACGACGCCCTTTTCGCGGCGCTTGCCCGCGCCTTGTGAGGGACAGGGCCGGAGTGCGTTTCCCGCAACGATGGACAAGGGCGTTCGCGCGGCATCCTGTTGCCCGAACTGGCACCATATTGGCCTGGATTGCGAGAAGAGGGCAGAGGCGAACCGACGAGCAGGTAGGTCTGCGACGACAGATCACGCAGCTTGTCCGGGCAATAGGCTGCTCATCGCATCCAGCGCCCGGGAGACCTCAAGGGAGTTTCAGGCCGCGCTCGGCATGCGCGAGATGAAGCTCGCCCGGGTGACCGAAATCTTCATGCCCCCGGCCCCGCTCTGCGCCTCCATGACGGCGTCGAGCTGCTTGACGAGCGCTTGCACGATGGCCGTGCCCAGTCCGGTGCCGGCGTCGCTTGCCGTCTTTCCGATGCCATTATCGGAGACGATCAGCTTCCAGTCGGCACCGTTGATCTCGTAGGTKACGAGGATCATGGCATCGGCCCGGACGACGGGGAATGCGTATTTGATGGCATTGATGACAAGCTCGGTGACGATGAGGCCGAGGCTCACGGCTTGATCGGAACGGATCGCTCCTGAATCCGCCATCACCTTGACCGTGATGGGCTGGCCCTCCCCGACCATTGACGAGGCG
The DNA here is from genome assembly GCF_056399325.1 of Allobosea sp. 01N443. NCBI lineage: Bacteria > Pseudomonadati > Pseudomonadota > Alphaproteobacteria > Hyphomicrobiales > Alloboseaceae > Allobosea > Allobosea sp. 01N443. Next base: position 14,075 of record NZ_JBFTRC010000096.1, on the reverse strand, counting down.
AGGCTGCCGCAAAGCTTGGTGAGGTAGGAGCTGACCTCGACCTGGTCGATCGCCTCGGAGGTGTGGAGATGCCGCTGCACTTCGGCGACCGACATGACGCGTTGATGCGCATCCTTCAGGTGCTGGCGGGTTTCCTCCGATGAGACAGCCCGCGCCTTCAGCAGCAGGATGCTGGCGATGATCTGGAGGCTGTTGGCGACGCGGTGCTGGATTTCCTGAAGCAGGACATCCTTCTGGCGCAGCAGCTCTTCGGTTTRCCTGAGAAGCTCCTCCTTCTCCCGCTCGACCGCCCGACGCGCCGTGACGTCGGTGCAGGTGAGAAGGATCCTTGTGGCCGAGCCGTCTTCGTCGACCATCTGCCGGGCATTCAGGAGAATGGTCCGCCGGCCGAGATCGGGACAATCATGCTCGACCTCGAACCCGTCCATGACGGCATGCGTGGGAATGATCCGTTCCAGAAGAACGCGAAGGGCAGCGATGTCCCATTGGCCGTCGCCCAGCGTGGAGAGCGGACGGCCCGGCGCTTCGTCAGGATCGATGCGGAAGGCGGTGCAGAAGGCGTTGCTCGCTGCCAGGACACGAAGCTGATCGTCGAGCACAACAAATGGCTCGGGGATCGTATTGACGATCGCCTGCGCCAATGTGCGTGGGTCTGCCATGTCTTGAGAAATCCTTCTGGGACGCGGCAAGCCCCCCGGCGGGGAGCACAAGCGCATTCTCGGGCCGGCGACCGGCCCGTTTCCGAGGGATAATACACCTTGCAGTCATCACTGTCGCAGCCCGAGCGGGGCTTTCGGGCTTCCAGAAGGGTCCAATGCCCTCATCGCGAATGACACCGCCGATGGCCGTCTTCGATCACCGCCGAGCCTGCGGTCTGGAGTAACTGACGTCCTGGATCATCGGACCGGAAATCGTATCCGGTTCGTTGATCTAACCCTTTGTGTTTGCATCGTCTTTCTCGAAAACCGCAATCCACTTTTCGGGCCGATGCCTTAGAGGGTCCAGTCCGGTCGAAGGGCGTTTGCGGATCGCCCCGCCGCGACCAGGGCTGACTGACCGACCGCAGCCTCCGCGCCATTCACTCACGCGGGGCAACCGCGAGATCCAGGGCTTCACATGCCGGGGCACCGGAGCGGGTTCGTTCCGGTGCCCTCTCCTGGGGATTACTGGCCCACCACGGCCGGAAGCCCCTGCGCCCTGGTGATGGCTGGGGGGTTCCATTTGCCGGTCAAGACCTCGGATTTCGGGCCGTAGAGCCGCATCGTCAGATTGAACTCGCCCTTCGGCGCCGGAAGCCAGTTCGCCTCCTTGTCCTTGCCCGGATTGGCATTCTGGAAATACAGGTCGAGCGATCCGTCGGCGCTGAATTTGAACGGCATCCAGCTGCTGACCGCAAAGCGATCGAGACTGTTGGCGACCTGAAATCCCTCCGGGTCGTAGAGCGTGACCGACCAGAAGGCGTTCACGGGTGGCAGGGCGCCCTTTTCAAAATGCAGCGTGTATTTGCCGGCGCCGTCGAGCGGCTTGCCAGATTCGTCACCGAGATTGAGGGGGTAGACCGCATCTTCGGGGAGATTGGCGCCCAGGCCTACCTGCGCAACGATAGCGCGCTTGAGATAGTAGTTTCCGTAGACGCCCATGGTATCGGTGTTCATCGACCAATGGTTCGCCACCCGGGCGAGCGTCGGGATCTTCCATTCCATGAGCTTCTGCCCGGCCTCGGGTGCAGCTTCGAGGCCCTTCTTTACCGCCGGCGGGAGCTTGTCGATATCGAAGCTCTCGCCCGGCACGATGCCGATGCGCTTCATCTGAGCGATGATCGGCTGATCCGTGGAATGCGGCGGATGAAGCTTCAACAACTCGGCGGCGTAGGCGAAGTATTTAGCCGCAGGCATGGTGTCGACCTGAACCTTCGGCGGCGTCTTCATGTCGATGCTGGGATCGATCTTCACCTCGACCGGCTTCGGCGCCTTGCCCCAGTCGGACAGGGCCGTAACCTTGTAGCCGGCCTGGACCTTGTGAACGGCCTCATAATCCGGCGGACCGTCCGTCTTCGTCCGGCCGATGATCCAGACATAGGGCGTCGGCGCGCCGATACGCGCCATCCCGGCTGGTACCGTCCCGGTCCAGCCAGGAGGTGTGATCAGGAAATTGCCGGCTTGCGTCCCCGTCGTCCGCCATCCCGGCGATGCGAAGACGTCGGTCCACATGTCGAGCATGGGCAGAAGATAGTAACGGCCGCCCGTGTCGGGTGCGGAGACGACCTGCGGTTCCTTGGTCAGATCGAGCCACGCAATGGAATAGAGCGTGTCGAAATTAACCCGGACGACGACCTTCATATCGGCCGGCGGGAACGCCGGCACGTTCACGAACATGTTCATCGGGCCCTTTCCGAATTCTTTTCCGGCCTCGATGTTCGTGGATTGCTTGCGGGTTACGTCCATGGAGAGCAATGGATAGAAGTAGAGATAGGCATCGACCCCAATGGCTTGAGCCTCAGCTTCGGTCAGCGCTGGCTGCGAACCCTGGGCCATCGCGATATGTACAGATCCAAAACCAAGAAGAACACCCAGAGACAATCCAATTGCAATTTTATTCATTTCAGTCTCCCGCTTCCGCTAGAGATGTCAGAACTTAAATTCGGAAGCCCAGAATTTATCTTCCGTAGATCAGTATACCGATGCACCGATTTATGTAATCATCGATTTGATATTCGGCGAACATTTGTTGTCGACAAAGGCCACGCAGAATTCATTGTGACTGAGAAGGAGACCGCGTCAATTCGTAATGGAGCGGGAGAGCCGACATGCTTGGCCTCTGCCATGAAGGCCGAACCTGGCCGTTACACGACGCGCCTCGGCGCCATTCCTGCTGGCCTCCTGCGCCAGTTCGCCATCCCGACCATCCGAATGCCCGGCTCTGCAGCCCTGCGAGAGCGGAGCACGTGCCAATGCCATGGATGACGTGGCCGTATAGTGCGCTAAGCTTGCCCTGCCGAGCTCGTGGGCTGCCCCTGCTGAATGGGTTCAGGGTCCGACTTATCCTGGCTTGCAGGGGCTGAGCCGACGTCTTCGAAGCGAGGCGCAGTTCGGGACATGTGCCATGAACATCTCGATGTCGCGTCTCCTGCTGATCGCCGCGGCGGCCTTCGCGCTGCTCACCGCCGCCGTCGTCGGCTATCTCTCCTGGTCGCAGCCCCTGCATCTGCGCGTCGCGGCCGGCCCCAAGGACGGGATCGATGCCAAGCTGCTGATCGCCTTCAATCGCCTGCTCGACGTCAACCGGGCCGGGGCGCGCCTGGACCTGGTCACGACGGCCGACATGCACGAAAGCAGTCAGCTGCTGGAGAAACGGGAGGTCGACCTCGCCGTGCTGCGGCTCGACGATCCCCTGCCGACCGGGGCTGCACTGGTCGCAATGCTGCGCACCAATCTCATGATCGCTGCAGCACCGGCCAGGCTCAAGCTGGAGACCCTCGCCGACGTGAAGGGCAAGCGCCTCGGCCTTGTCTCCCGCTCACCGCTCGACGAGCCGTCTTTCGTCCGGCTGCTCGACATGGTGGGCCTCACACCGGCAGATGTCCGCATGACGATCATCAAGCCCGAGGATGTCGCCCGGCTCGTCGCCGGCGGACAGCTCGATTGCGTCGTCGTGCTCGGCGTCCCCGCCGATCCCGTGGTCAGGGACGTGGTTGCCGCGGTCGGCGACAAGCGCAAGACTCCCCCGACCATCCTCAGCATCGAGCTTGGCGAGTCCCTGAAGCAGAACACACCGGCCGCCAGCTCCGAGACGATCGAGAAGAACGCCTTTCCGCGCCTGTCCATTCCCGACGACGATGTCGACACGGTCGGGGTTCCAACCGCGYTGGCCGCCAATCGCGCCTCGACCGGCCCCATGCGCGTGCGGCTCTACAACAACGCGATCATGGAGGTGACGCGCGGCCTGCTCGAACGGCGCAGCGAGCTGGCGCGCGAGATTCCGCTGGCCAGCCTGATCACCCCGCCCGACAGCGAAAAGGACGCACGCTTTCCGCTTCACCCCGGAACCGCCGCCTATCTGGAAGATACGGACACGAGCTGGTCGACCCTGTTCAGCGAACAGATCTGGAATGTCGTGCTGGTCGGCGGGGTCATCAGCTCGATGCTCGCCGCCGCCGGCGGCTTCCTCAACCAGGGCGGCGCCGATCCGATGGGCGGGATCCTGTCCCGCCTGAAGGACATCACGGAACGCGCCGGCGCCTCGACCGATCCAGCCGACGCGCAAGGGCTGTCGCAGGAACTCGGCGTCCTGGCGATCGACATGGCAGCCCTCGGCTACAAGCGCCGATGCAGCTACGAGGAGTTCGCGCCGCTGCAACTCGCCTATGAGAGCGCGCGGGACGCTGTCGCGGCACTGCGCGCCGGACCGCCGCCCACGGCTCGCGGCGACATGGCATCGGAAGCCGTGGCGCGGCCCCAGTCACTGCAACGGGAGCGCAGCCCGTGAGCCCTGCCCCTGTCGCACGGCGCTGATGGCCGCCCCGGCAAGGACGCTCGCGATGAATGCCCCGCCCACGAGCACCCGGACATTGCCCGCGCGAGCCGGATTGTGGGCGTCAGAGTTGCGAGTCGATCGGCAGGAGCTTCAACAGGTCGGCGACGAGGCGCCGGCGCAAACGGGTCTCGGGCTCGCCCCGATAGTGGACGCTTTGCCCCTCCCGCGCCGTCTCCCAGACGATCCCGCCATTCGGCTCGAGCAGAACACGGTAGCTGTTGGCGGGCCCGACGCCGGTCGCCATGTAGGCGACCAGCCTCTCCGCCAGCTCCGGGCTCTCGATATAGAGCCCGGCCTCGGTGTTGATCACGGCGGAGCGCGGATCGAGGTTGAAGCTGCCGATGAACACGGCCTGCCGGTCGAAGGCCATGGCCTTGGTATGCAAGGCTGCAGGTGACCGGCCGGAACGGAGCGACCAGCCCGGCCGGTAGGCGTCGGTATCCGGGCGCAGCTCGTAGAGCTCCATGCCGTTCTCCAACAGCCGCCGGCGGGTCTTGGCGTAGCCGGAATGCGCCGGCAGCATGTCGTTCGAAGCCAGCGAATTGGTCAGCACGCGCACCCGGACATGGCGCTCGTGCAGCGCCTTGACGGTTGCCTGCGCCCTGGCGGGAAGCACGAAATACGGCGTCTCGACGAGCAATTCCTGCTTCAGCTCGGCGACACGCCCGCGGATGAACGCAACCACATGGTCGCTCTCGATGCCCGGCGCGATGGTTTCCGGATCGTCGGCGATGACCCGGCCCTGTGCCCAGACGAGATTGTCGCGAAGCTCCGCGCTCTGGAGTGCCAGTTCGTCGAGGTCCTGGTCGATCGGATAAGGGTATTCGGCGGCGGCGATCTCCGCGCGCAGGCGAATGAGGATGGCATCGAGATCGGCGGCGCCATAGCTGCGCTCGACGATCGTCGCGATCGGCACGGTCGAGGGATTGTTCCAGAACCGGTCGAAAACATCGGACAGATTGCGCACGACAGGCCCGACCGCCAGCACGTCCAGATCGCGATAGTTGGCGATCGTGTTCACGCCATAATAGATGTCGCCGATATTGCGGCCGCCCACGATCGCCGCAGCATTGTCGGCAACCATCAGCTTGTTGTGCATGCGGCGGTTCAGCCGGCCGAAATCGACGATATAGTCGAGCGCAGACCAGCGCCGGTTTGTCACCGGATTGAACAGGCGGATCTCGACATTGGGATGCGCGTCGAGGGCGGCTTTGACGGCATCGCTGGCCTTGTAGAAGGCGTCGTCGACGAGAAGACGAACCCTGACCCCGCGATCGGCCGCCTTCATCACGCTGTCGACGATGATGCGGCCGGTGATATCGCCGTCCCAGGAATAGTACTGCATATCGAGGCTGCGCTCGGCCAGGTCGGCCAGCGCGAGACGGGCGATGAAGGCCTCACGCCCGTGGATCAGGAGGCTGAAGCCGGAGAGGCCGGGATGTTGATCGGCAGCCGCGCCGAAGGATTGTCCCAGCCTGGTCGAAGCGGGGTCGCCGAACGCCGTCGATATGCTGCGCTGGTCGTCGGACCAAGGGCGGGCAGCGCGGCCGGTGAAAACCCTACCCAGCCAATTCACGACCATGCGCGGGATTGCGCTCGCGCCGGGCGCCCGAGGCCGGACCGACCCTGCAGAACGGCTGGTTCCTTGCGTATCGGCGCGTATCGGGCTGGGCTTTTCGCGGCGCATGGTGCTCTMCACCATCCCTGGCTGGCAAGCAAGCGCGGCAGCGGGCAATCCGTCAAGCACAAGCCGCGGGCCAATTGGCCTGTGCCTCGAAAAATCACGGCCAATGCGGTGGGGGATACTGCAAGGACATTGGGCCATGCCCGGCCAGGCGCGGCGGTTGTGGCGTGGCGCTGCCCACACCGGAGAGACGACGCGCGGAACGAGCCGACAATTCGGTGCGATCAGGGCCTCAAAGGCAGTTCTCGAATTCGCGAAAAGGCGTACCTTACGCAAAGATTGCACCGGCTGTTTTCTGTGTGGGGGCGTCATGTCTGCAAGATCGAACAGGCTCGCGTCGCCAAAGAGGTCTGAGCTGGAGGTCCTGCACGGCGCCAGCGCCGACGAGATCCTCACCAATCGGCCGCTACCGGATGAATTCACGCGGGTGATGTCGTTGGCGGAGCGGATGGAGGCCGGAAAGGCGCTTCGCGATCGCGTCCCCCGCCCGCAGCATCGGACATGGGCGCCGAACGGAAGCCGCCCCGACCCGCTCGCCCTTCTTCAGGCGGCGGATGCCGATCGCATTCCCGAGCTCGTCCCCATCCGCTATGGGCGCATGCTGCAGTCGCCCTTTGCTTTCTACCGGGGATCAGCAGGCATCATGGCAGCCGATCTCAGCACCACGCCGAACACCGGCATCCAGGTGCAGGCCTGCGGCGACTGCCACCTGATGAATTTTGGCGGCTTTGCCACGCCCGAACGCAACATCCTCTTCGACATCAACGATTTCGACGAGACCTTGCCCGCCCCCTGGGAGTGGGACATCAAGCGGCTCGCGACCTCGTTCGTCCTCGCGGCCCGGTCGATCGGATTGCCGGCCAGGACCGCGCGGGACACCGCCATCGCCTGCGTGCGCAGCTACCGCAGGCACCTTGCGACTTACGCGGACATGCATCCGCTCGACGTCTGGTACGCGCGCGTCACGGGAGACGATCTCGTCTCCGTGGCGCCCGCGCGCGAACGCGGCCGAATTCAGAAGCGGATCGCGAAGGCGGCCCAGCAGGACGGCTCGGAAACCGATTTTCCCAAGATAACGGACATGGTTGGCGGTCGCGTCCGCATTCGCGACATGCCGCCCCTGATCTACCATCCCGAGGGATCGCGGCGTCCGGATTTCGAGGAGCAGTTGAAGCGGATCTTCCGCGATTACCGGGAGACCTTGTCCGAGGACCGTCGCGTCCTGCTGGACCGCTATCATCTGGTCGACGCAGCCATCAAGGTCGTCGGCGTCGGMAGTGTCGGGCGCCGCTGCTGGGTTGTCCTGATGATGTCCTCCTGCAACGACCCCTTGTTCCTGCAGTTCAAGGAGGCGGTGGCCTCGGTGCTCGAGCCCTATGCCGGCACGAGCGCCTATTCCCTGCACGGTCAGCGCGTCGTCGTCGGGCAGCGCCTGATGCAGCCTGCATCGGATCTGTTCCTGGGCTGGGTCACCGCCGAGCTTTCAGGCAAGCAGTTCTATGTGCGGCAGTTGCGCGACGCCAAGATCAAGCCGCTGGTCGTGACCTTCGACGCCGAGCTGCTCCTGAGCTACGCCCTCGCCTGCGGTTGGGTGCTGGCACGCGCGCATGCTGTTGCCGGCAACGCCGACGGCATCAGCGGCTATCTCGGATCGAACGACCAGTTCGACGAGGCATTGGGCGATTTCTCGGTGAGCTATGCCGACCAGGCGGAGCGCGACCATGCCGCCCTCAAGGCCGCCGTGCGCCTGGGCAAGGTCAAGGCCTATCTGGACGCCTAGCGGAACCGGTCACGGATGGCGCTTCAATGCATCACGACCGCCGCAATCAAGGCGAAGGCTCCGGCAAGGGTGAAGAGAGCGAGCCAGGCGGGATAGCGCGGTGCCATCCACAGCCCGAGCGCGCGGCAATGATCCAARCTCAGCCACAGGCTTGTCATGGTGGTCTCCATCGCATGTTGCCGGGATCGGACCATCCGCGGAGAGGCTGAACCTTAAGGCTGAGGCTAAAGCTGAGGCCAAGGCCGAGGCTGGTCGCCGCTTCGCGAGCGATCGTCCGGAGACCTGGGTCAGGCCGCCGGCGATATCATCTAAGCGGCATCGGACATGGCGCGGGATCGCGCCAAATGCCTGGCCTTGCCGGGCTCGACTGGAATTGCGGTGGGCCGAGGCAAGGTCGGCGTCGGGGCTGGTCTCAGTTCGGTCCGAAGCGAGACGGCCGCTTCACTGGACGCTCAATCGGCGGATTAAGCAAGCAGCCCGCCCGCGTCATCTTGGCCCCGCCTCAGGCGCGGCCTGCCGACGGGCTGACAGGCACGACCGTGAAGCGATCGCGGGGGCGCCGCGGAGCGAAGCTCGTCCTTTGATTGAGGTCGCCGGTCTCGTAGCGCATATAGGCCTGAATAGCGGTCATCACGGCGCCAAGCGAGGCGTAGGGGCCGAACCGGATCATGGGGAGCGCCAGCACGCCGCGGTTCTGCGGGCCGATCCAGAAGTCGTCATCCCGCTCCGCGACAATCGTTCCGAAATGGCGACCGAGCCGGTCCTTCATTTCCCAAACGCTGTGCTCGAGCTGCGTGACGACGATGTCCATGAACGCCTCCGGCTGGCCGGTTGCGCGCTTGCGCCGGTCGCCAGGATATGGGGTTGCCGGGTCATGCCGATAAGGTCGCCAGCCGGGAATACAGCCGCCGCGACGAGGCCAGGGCGTTCACGCCCCCTGGCGCTGCCGGCCGCCATCGCCGTCAGAACCTCTTCCTGGTGATCAGGGTCAGCCGCCCATTGGCACCGGTCTCGGCGACGAGCACCTGCAGCGATGACAGCCCCTGCGCCCGAAGCGCAAGGGCGAGGAGCGGTGCTGCATCGATCGCCGTCCGGAGCTTCTGCAGTTCGTCATCGCCGCGTGCTGCGACGATCCGGGTGACGCGTAGCCGTTCCGGCTTTGGCAGCGCGCGGATATCGACGACGATCACCGACCGGTTCCTCAAGGGTCCCGATGCAGCCACGGGACTGAGCCCGACCTCGCGGTCGACAGCAGCTTCTTCAGGCGGAGCCTGGGCCTGGGCGACACCGGTGAGTGCGAGGGCGGAAACAGCGGCCACGATCGGGATCATGTGCATCGGCAGTCCTTCCATCCGGTCACGGGTCGGCGCAGAGTTCAGGCACGCCCGGGCGGTAACGCCCGTGCTGCGATCACCGCCTCGACGCGTTGCGAGCCCCCATCCTGCCCATCCGGTTTCGTGCAGGCCTCGTGATCGTCATCTCGCCGAGCAAGACTGCGCTGACGATCTCGCGATCCCGCGCGACGTTTCAGCAGAGCTGCGATGCCCTCTACCAGAAGTGGACGATGACCAAGAACTGCAACTAAAATACTCACTACAGTCAGATCTTTCCGATCAAACTTTAATCTCGGACAGATTTTATGATCAAAAAATCACCAGAGGAATGAATACCTTTTAAAAGCCTGATATCCTCTGAGAAAGCGGGGCAGTGAAACGTCAAATACGCAAATTTGTACAGGGTTTTCTCTACCCGATTACGCTTTTGTTACCCGCCCGGAGTCCACAAGGAGCAGGGATGCCACAGTCGATGCGATCACGGCATGGCGCCCGGGCCAATCGCCGCCGCGCCCYGCGCCCATGGAGCAGCCGGGTCAGAACGGGAGCCTCGCCTGGAGCAGCGGCGCCATCGACGGCGCCGCTGAGGGGCGTTCCCCGGCGTCGCGGTCGCCCTCGCCCGGCGGCATAACATTCCGGCATGAAGTCATGCCTGCCGGCGGATTGCCCGCCGGGGCCCGGTTCCTATGCTCGGCCCACGGACACACTCACTTCGGATCAGCTCTTCATGGCACATGCGACCACCGCGCACCCTCGCCCGGGAGATCACGGCGCGACGGCCGATCGCCCTGTCGGGCTGAAGCAGACCTCCCTGAACACGGATACGGCCGTGGAGATGATCGGGGTCAACAAGTGGTATGGCGAGTTCCATGTGCTGCGCGACATCAACCTGAAGGTGGCGCGCGGCGAGAAGCTGGTGATCTGCGGCCCCTCAGGCTCGGGCAAGTCGACGATGATCCGTTGCATCAACCGGCTCGAGGAACACCAGAAGGGCCAGATCATCGTCGATGGCACCGAGCTGACCAATGATCTGAAGAAGATCGACGAGATCCGCCGCGATGTCGGCATGGTCTTCCAGCACTTCAACCTGTTCCCGCATCTGACGATCCTGGAGAACCTGACGCTCGCCCCGATCTGGGTGCGCAAGATGCCGAAGAAGGATGCCGAGGAGATCGGCATGCACTATCTCAAGCGCGTGAAGATCCCGGAGCAGGCGCTGAAATATCCGGGCCAGCTCTCGGGCGGCCAGCAGCAGCGCGTCGCGATCGCGCGCKCGCTCTGCATGAGCCCGAAGATCATGCTGTTCGACGAGCCGACCTCGGCGCTCGACCCCGAGATGGTCAAGGAGGTGCTCGACACCATGGTGAGCCTGGCCGAGGAGGGCATGACCATGCTCTGCGTCACCCAYGAGATGGGCTTTGCGCGCCAGGTCGCCGACCGCGTCATCTTCATGGATGCCGGCCAGGTCGTTGAGATGAACGAGCCCAACGAGTTCTTCAAGAACCCGCAGCACGAACGCACCAAGCTCTTCCTCAGCCAGATCCTGCACTGAGGCCGGGCAAGACTTGAACCATGCGGCGCGCCGAACCCTCGGCGCGCCGCAACTGCGTCAAGGTTAGAGCGAGGACCGAGCGTCGTCTGCCATAGTGGACGCTGCCATGGCGATTGATCCAACAGGCATAGATAGAGATAGCCCCCCGTATCTCTCCACTATCGGCGCGATCAAATTCCGGAACAATTCGGGATGTACCCCGTTCTTGCCTGCAGAATGGAGGAACGCATCATGAGATTCATCATTCCGACGATGACTGCTGTCCTGCTTGCGACGAGCGGCGCCTATGCCCAGTCGATCAACATTGGACCGGGCGGCGTCTCGGTCGATCCACGCTCGCCGCGCGAGCGCGCCATCGACCGCGAAATCCGCCGCGAAGAGCGCATGCGCGATCGCGCCCGCTGGGAGCGCAGCAGCTGGCGCGGCGATTGCCGCACCGTGAGGACCATCGAGGAAACGCCGCGTGGCGAGATCAGGCGTACGACGCGGGTCTGCGATTGATCTCCCGCTGAAATGTGCAAGAGAAAGCCCGCCCTGGTGATCCGGGGCGGGCTGCTGATCGTTGGGGCTGGCTTATTTGGCGTCGCGGGCCTTCACGGCGGCATCGGGGAAGTCCGAGAACAGCCCGTCGATGCCGAGATCGAAGAAGGCCTTGTACTCGGCAGCGGGATCGCTCTTGAAATTCGAGGTTAGCCGCTTCGGCTCGCTGCGGAACGTCCAGGTATGGACGAAGAGTCCGGCCGCATGCGCGTCCTTGACGACATTGGTCGGCGCGATCAGCACCCGATCCTGCTCGTCGATCTTGCCGTCGCCGTTCAGATCCTTCGGCTTGCCGTCCTCGCCGATCGTCTGCTTGCCGGCGAGGATATAGGGCTTCCACGGTCCGACGCCGTCGGCATAGGTCTTGATCTCCTTCAGCCCGTCGGCCGTGACCAGGTCCTTGAAGGTGCGCTTGTCGCCGGTGACGACGAAATCGTAGGGCTTGTCGAAGGGCGCGGCCAGCACGATGCCGCCATCCTTGTCGACGTCATCGGCATCGACGAGCTGGACGAGGCGCAGTTGCGTCTTGCCGCGCAGATATTTGAGATTGGCCGTCTCGAAGCTCTGGATGATCACGGGCGAGGACTTTTCGGTCCAGCCGGCCGCCTTCAACTGATCGAGCAGGCGGTCCTCGAGCGGCAGCCCGATCGCGGCATGAAAGATCGGGTGCTTGGTCTCGGKATAGATGCCGATGGTGCGGCCGGTCCGGGTGCTTTCGGCCTTGGCGAGATCGATGATCTCCTGCAGCGTCGGGATCGGGAACTTGCCATTATGCGACTGGTCGCGATCGGGCATCGCCTGCTTGGCGCGCAGCGTCTTGATCTCCGCGAGGGTGAAATCCCCGGCGAACCAGTCATTGGTGTCGACACCGTCGACCTTCCTGACAGTCTTGCGAGCAGCGAATTCCGGTCGCTCCGAAACGTCCGTGGTGCCGCTCAGCATCGGCTCGTGCCGTGCGACGAGTACGCCGTCCTTGGTCGCGACAAGATCCGGCTCGATGAAATCGGCGCCCTGTTCGATCGCCAGCTTGTAGGATTCGAGCGTGTGCTCGGGCCTGTGGCCGCTGGCGCCGCGGTGACCGACGATGAGGGGCTTCTTCCCATCGAGGGTCGGCACGGGTTGGGCGAAGGCGGGCGATGTGGCAGCAACGCCGCCGCAGGCAAGGGCGGCCAGCATCGTGGCCGAAAGTAGCGTCTGTTTCATCGGATCTGTTCCCTGATCGCGGCAAGAGCGCGCGACCATGATCAGACGATATGACAGCTCCGTGAAGTGGTCTTGTGCCGCAAGGACAACTTTGTGGCGAGGCGCGGGGGCGCTGCCCGTCCGGTCTGTATCGTGGCGCGTCCTGACGGACGACGATCGAGAGGCCCGGCAGAAGCGTCGCCCGGCCAAGCCAGAGCGACGCTTGTGATCGGCTGCGGGCTCAGCGCTTGTTTTCGAGCGTCGTCTTGGCGTCGAGGCGCTTCTGCGGGGGCGGCGTCAGGTCTGGCGGCGGTGTTGTGGCGCAGGCCGTGAGGGCCAGGGCAAGAAGACCGGCAAGCGTGATTCGGCAAAAGCGCTGCATGGCGTGGTTTCCACTTGATCGGAGCGATCGCCCCCGGTGTGCCGCTGACGACGACGCTTCGTCAAGCAGACGGCTTCACATGGTAATACGTCGATTTTCAAGCTGGACGCAGCAAGCGCAACCAGCCTCGGTTGCCGGATCATCCTGCGATGAGGACCGTAAGCCCGGGAAGCCCGGCTCGCCATGCGGATTGCGGCATTCGGGGAGAGTGCCGCAAGATCGGCCGGAGTGGTGGCCAGGTCATGAGCGCCCGTGAGCGGCGGAGCAGAACGTCTGCTCAACCGGGACGGAATGTCCGGGACATGCCTTCGCCTCAAGTATCCGGTCGAGACGTTGTTGCCCCTGCCTCGTCTATATGACACCACAGCGCCGAGATTATGCCGCACACGCCGGCACCAGACGGAACGACGCAATGACCCCTGCCGCCCGCAYCAGCGCCGCCATCGAGGTGCTGKACGATATCATACAGCGTCGCCGGCCGGCATCCGACGCCCTGAAGGATTGGGGTCTGTCGCGGCGCTTTGCCGGGTCGAAGGATCGTGCCGCAATTGCGACCCTGGTCTATGACGCGCTCCGCCGCCGCTCCTCCTCGGCCTTCGCCATGGGCGAGGAGACCTCGCGCGCGATGGTTCTCGGCATGCTCGCCGGCCTGCGCGAACTCCGGATGGAAGAGATCGCCGAACTGTGCTCGGGCGAGAACCACGCGCCCGCGCCGCTGACGCGCGAGGAGGCGACCCGGCTGATCACCTTCGATCTCGACGACGCACCGGGCTGGGTCCGCGCCGATGTGCCTGAGTGGCTTTGGCCTGCTTTCTCAGCGAGCTTTGGCGAGCAGGCCGTGTCGGAAGGCGCCGCACTGGCCGATCGTGCGCCGATCGATATCCGCGTCAATCGCCTTAAGTCGAATCAGGCCAAAGTGTTGGCGGAACTCGCTCATCTTGGAGCGGAGGCGGGGGCATGGTCCCCTGATGCGATCCGCTTCCTGCCGGGGGCGGATGGGCGCGGCCCTTCGCTGCAGAGCGAGCCGAGCTTCTTCGAGGGCGCCTTCGAGATCCAGGACGAGGGCTCGCAGCTCGTCTCGCTACTGG
>NZ_JBFTRC010000095.1:0-21192 GCF_056399325.1 Allobosea sp. 01N443 | reverse complement strand
CGTTGGCTTCGAGCTCGTCGAGCCCCTCGACGAGGCGGGAGCGCATCGGCGCGTTCCAGGCGTTGAGTATCTCCGGGCGATTGAGGGTCAGGATGCCGACAGCGCCACGCAGTTCGACCAGAACAGAGTCCGTCATACCGCTCTCCGATGAATGTTTATTGTTATGCGATAACTTCTATTGAATAATCTGCGCGAAAGGCTCACCTTGTCAAGGCCATTGGCCACGGCCATTGATTGAGCGAGGAGAACAGCCCCGATGACGATGCCGGAAGCGACACAGAACGGCCGCAGGAAAGCGGCGGCACCAGCCGATCAGGCCGGGCGCAAGGACGATGCGCTGATGGTCAACTCGGTCGAGAAGGCCTTCCGGGTGCTGTCCGCCTTCGGCCGCCAGCACCAGACGCTCAACCTGTCACAGGTCGCCTCAGAGACGGGGATGGATGTCAGCGCCGCGCAGCGCTTCACCCACACGCTGACCAGGCTCGGCTATCTCCGCAAGGATGCGCAGACAAAGCGCTTCGAGCTGACCGCGAAGACGCTCGATCTCGGCTATCATTTCGTGCGCAGCAGCCGTCTTCTCGACCGGGCGATGCCCTATCTCATGCATCTGAGCAAGGAGACGGAGGAGACGGTCAATCTCACCGTGCGCGAGGGAACCGAGATCATCTTCGTCTCGCGCTTTCTCAGTCGCCATGTGCTGAACACCGACGTCATCATCGGCACGCGGATGCCGGCCTATTGCACCGCGCCGGGCATCGCCATGCTCTCGCGCCTGCCGGAGGACGAGGCGATGGCGATCATCGACGCCTCCGACCTCCAGGCCCACACGCCCTCGACGACCTGGCAGCGCGATGCCCTGCAAGCGAAGCTGCGCCAGGCGGCGGCGCAGGGCTACGCCACCGCCTTCGAGGAGGTCTATCTCGGCGACGCCTCGATCGCCGCGGTGATCGTCGATCATCACGGCCGTCCGGAGGCCGCCGTGAACATCGCCACCTCGACCTCGCGCTATAGCCATGCGGAGGTCGTCTCCCGGTTTTCCTCCCTGGTCATCGCCACCGCGCACGCGATCTCGCGCGTCTGAACCGCAAGCACGAGGCGCTTGACGGTCGACGCGTGTTTTATCAATATTCGAAAACTATTATTGCATTGAAATAATTCCTGGACCCCGCATGGACGCTCCGAAGGCCCAGTTCCGCCGCGTGGCAGCCCGTACCGGGCCCCCCGCGACGCTCAGCTTCGACGGCACGACCATCCGGGCGACGAGTGGCGACAGCGTCCTCGCCGCGCTGCTGGCGAACGGCGCGCTGCTCCGCCGGCTGGAATTCGGCGGCGAGCCGCGGGCCGGCTTCTGCCTGATGGGGGCCTGCCAGGATTGCTGGGTCTGGAGCGCTGAAGGCGGCAGGCTCAGGGCCTGCACCACAAAGGTCGCCGACGGCATGGTGCTGTTTGCCGAACCGCAGCCTGTGGCTGGCGCCCATGGCTGACATCGTCATCATCGGCGCTGGCCCGGCCGGCATCAGCGCAGCCGAGGTGCTTTGCGCACAGGGGCTGCGGCCCATCCTGATCGACGAGGGCGCGCGGGCGGGCGGGCAAGGCTATCGCCGGCCGGCCGATGATCTCGCGCTCGACATGACCAGGCTGATGGGTTCGGAGGCCGGGAAATACGTTGCGTTGCATCGCCGCTTCGCGGCCTTGCGCCCGAAGATCGATTACCGCCCGCGGACGCTGGTCTGGGCCATCGACGGCAACCAGCTGCATCTGCTGTGCGACGAGCGGGCCGAGACGCTCGCTTTCGACAGGCTGCTGATCGCCAGCGGCGCGATGGACCGGGTGGCGCCCCTGCCCGGCTGGACCCTGCCCGGCGTGTTCACGCTCGGCGGCGCCCAGGTCGCGCTGAAGGATCAGGGCTGCCTGATCGGAAGCCGCGTCGCCTTCCTCGGCTCGTCGCCCCTGCTGGCGCTGGCGGCGAAGCAGTATCGCGACATGGGCGCGCAGATCGCCGTGATCGCCGATACGACGCCCTTCGCCGCCAAGGCCGCCACGATCCCGGCCCTGCTGCGAGCGCCCCGGACGCTGCTGCGGGGCATCTGGTACATGGGCGCGTCCCTCCGCGCCGGCACCGAGATGCTGCACGGCGTGACGCCGATCGCCGTCGAGGGCGCGGACCGCGTCGAGGCTCTGGTGCTGGCCGATGCGCGTGGCCGCGAACGCCGCTTCGCCTGCGATGCCGTCGCGCTCGGCTACGGCCTGAAGCCCGAGACGCAACTGGCCGACCTGGCGCGGGYCGAGTTCGCCTATGACCCGGATTTCCGGCTGCACCTGCCCAGGATCGACAGCCTGGGCCGGGCGAGGCCGGGCCTCTACCTCGCCGGAGACGGGGTGCGGATCGGCGGCGCCGACGCGGCCGAAGCGAGCGGCGCGCTCGCCGCCCACGCGATTCTCGCTGATCTCGGCCATCCGCAGGATAGCGAGGCGGTGCGGCGGCTGGCACGGCAGGTCGAGCGCCTGCGTGCTTTCCAGCTCGGGCTGGCGCGCGCCTTCGCCTGGCCGGCGGCGCAGATCGCCGTCCTGCCGGATTCCGTGACGCTGTGCCGCTGCGAGAACGTGACGGTCGGCGAGGTGCGCGCGGCGATGGAGAAGGAGCTCGGGCCGATCGAGGTCAACCGGGTCAAGGCGATGACGCGCTGTGGAATGGGCCGCTGCCAGGGCCGGGTCTGCGGCCCTGCCCTGCAAGAGATCGTGGCGGCGAAGAGCGGGCAGGATGGCGCTTGCGCCGGGCGGCTGCGCGGCCAGGCCCCGGTCAAGCCGATTGCGCTCGCGGCAGCCGGGGATGCGGCATGAGCGAGCGCACGAGCGATGTCGCGATCGTCGGCGGCGGGCTGATCGGCGCCTGGACCGCCTTCTTCCTGGCGCGGCGCGGGCACAGCGTGACCGTGATCGAGAAAGGCCTGGTCGGCGCCCAGTCGAGCGGCGTCAACTTCGGAAACCTGCGGCTTCAGGGCCGCTTTCCCGGGCAGTACCCGCTGTCCCTGCGCTCCCAGGCCCTCTGGGAGGATTTCGATGCCCTGATCGGCGAGGAGTGCGAGTTCGAGCAAACCGGCCATCTCTATCTCGCCTATGACGAGGCGGAGCAGGCCAAGCTCGAGGGCTATGCCGGGGTCTCGGAATCCTACGGGCTGGCGATCGAGCGGGTCGGACCTGCCGAGCTCCGGCGGCGCTGGCCCTGGCTCGGCGAACGGGCCGTCGCCGCCACGTTTTCGGCACGCGACGCCACGGCCAATCCCAGGATCGCGACGCCGGCCGTGKCGCGGGCCGCGGCCAGGCTCGGCGCCGTCATCCGCGAGAACACCCGCGTCACCGCCGTGGATCGCGCGGGCGACGGCTTCGCGCTGACGCTCGCCGATGGCGCGCGGCTGAGCTGCGGCGCGCTCGTCAACTGCGCCGGCGCCTGGGCGCTCGACATCGCGGAGCGGTTCGGCGAGACCGCGCCGGTCTTTCCGGCCGGCCCGCCGCAATTCGTGACGGAGCCGTTTCCCTACGCGATCGGGCCCTCCGTCCAGGCGATCGACGGGTCGGTGATCTTCCGGCAGATCCCGCGCGGCAACATCATCCTGGCCGGCTATCCGCGCACGGCGGCCGATCCGGAGGCGAACCGGGCCCCCGTCCCTCCCGCCAAGACGCTGGCGGCGATGCGGGCGCTGGCGCGTGTCGCGCCGATGCTCGCGCATTGCCATGTCATCCGCGCCTGGTCCGGCATCGAGGCCTATCTGCCAGACATGATCCCGGTGATCGGGCCGAGCGAGACGACCGCCGGGCTGTTCCATGCCTTCGGCTTCTGCGGCCACGGCTTCCAGATCGGCCCCGGCGTCGGATTATGCCTCAGCGAGATGATCGTGGACGGCGCAACGCAGACGCCGCTGGAGCCCTTCTCGATCGGGCGCTTCCGCCAGGCAGCCACCGTCAGCGAGAAATTCCGCAAGGAGTTCGACTGACGCCCCCAAAGCGCGCTGCCGATCCTGCGGAAGCCCGCCAACGACCAGCACGGGCTGGCGGTTTTCCGGGATCATGGGCATGACCGGGATCGGCCGGGAGCTGCTCATCGCGGCCGCCGCGCGGCCGAGATCGCCGGGGATCTTGCCAGTCGATGTTGCCAGTCGATGTTCCCTCGGATCTTGCCCTTGTATCCAAGCGACAGGGACAGGCGCGGTTCCGTCGCGGCACGGATGATCGCCTTCGTCGCCTGGTCGCCCGCCCCCCCTGAGAGAGCCATCGGAGCCTCTATTCGTCGGGGGCGCAGCTATGTTGCGGCTCTGGTAGCGGGTCTTGCGCGAGTGTGCGCGCAGCGCCTTCCGGCGCCACGCGAAGCCACGCGTCTCTCAGATCGCCGGTCGAAAAACAGCGAGCAGGATGGGGCTCGCCGCCGAAGACGTGCCGCTGCGATGCGTTAAAGGATCGGCCCGAAAAGTGGATTGCGGTTTTCGGGGCAAAGCCGATGCTAACACAAAGGGTTAGATCATCGGGGCGGATACGATGTCCGGTCCGATGAGCTAGCGAGCGAAAACCCGGTGTGGCATGGCCTGCGCGAGGCCCATGGCGCGCTGCAGATGGTCCTTCACATGCACTTCGGCCAGTGCGGCGTCGCCGGCGAGGATGGCGCGCGCGATGGCGCGATGCTCGGCCAGCGAAGCGGCGATGTTCTCGGCCTTCAGTGTTCCCGCCAGCTGATACATCAGGACAGGGAGCCGAAGCTGCCGCGTCAGCTTGAGCAATTGCTCGTTGCCGCTCGCCGCGACGACCGCATCGTGAAACTGATGGTTTTCGTCGATATATTCAGCGCCCGGAGGGCGCGGGTGCTCGTCCCAGATCGCCTCGATCTCCCGCTCGAACCGCGCTTTCGTCACCGGATCGGCCATCGCTTCCGCAGCCAGCCGGGCAGCGAGGGTCTCCAGGCCGAGCCTGATCTGGAACAGCTCCTTCATCTCGCGCAGGGTCAGGCGGCGCACGAGGGCGCCGCGATGCGGCACGATCTCAAGAATGCCCTCCGCGGAGAGGCGTCGAAAGGCCTCGCGTAGCGGCCCCCTGCTGACCCGCAGATCGCGCGTCAGGTCGGCTTCGATCAGGCGTTGGCCCGGCGCATAGCGCCCCTGGAGCACACCGGCGCGCAAATGATCAAGGACGTATTCGACGGTTCCGCCGCGCGCCGGGCCTTCGGCGTTCTCGGGCTCCGGCAGAGCGCTGGCGAGGTGGGTGTCGAGTGTCGTCATGACGATCTGCCTATCAGCAGGAAACCCGGTTGACAACGTTTCGACCTGCAATATTGTCCTACAAACTTAAAAGACAAAACAAGCCGAAAGCGGCGAAGAGGAAACGCCTGTCCCCCATCCGGGACTGATCGCACGGCTCTCGCCGCTGCGCGGCTTTCGCTTCGCCTCGTGCTGGCTGCGGCAGGAGGAGCGACATGTTGATTGGCAAGGCCGGCCCGGCCATCACGGGCATCTGTACGTCCACTCCGGACCGGATCGAGATCCGGGGCAGGGACTTCGCCAGCGAGATCATGGGCCATTATGGCTTCACCGATTTCTTCTTCTTCCTGGTGACCGGCGAAAAGCCGTCGGAGCAGCAGCGCTATTTCCTCGATCTTCTCCTCGTCGCGATCGCCGAGCATGGGCTGACACCGACGGCGCAGGCCGCCCGCATGACGCTGGCCGCAGCGCCCGACAGCCTGCAATGCGCCGTTGCCGCCGGAATTCTCGGCTGCGGCACGGTGGTTCTGGGCACGGCCGAGCTGTGCGCCAAGGTGCTCGCCGAAGCCGCTGCCCGGGTCGATGCCGGTGAGGATCCCGATGCCGTCGTCAACGACATCGCCGCCAGGACACGGCGCGAGGGCGGCAAGATGCCGGGCTTCGGCCACCCGATCCATCATCCCGTCGATCCGCGAACCGAGCGGATCTTCGCCCTGGTCGAGGAACGCGGCATTTCCGGTCGCCATCTCGACCTCCTGAAGCGGATGCGCAGCGCTGTCGCCACGGCATGGGGCCGCCRGATGCCGCTCAACGTCTCCGGTCCGATCGCTGCCGTGCTGATGGACCTCGATTTCCCGCACACGATGATCAAGGCCGTGCCGATCCTGGCCCGCACCGCGGGACTTCTCGGGCATCTCGCCGAGGAACAAAAGCGCCCGATCGGCTTCATTCTCGCGCACCACGCCGAGGAAGCGATCGCCTACGACCCCACGATGTAAGCGAAGGACCGGGACATGCTCCAAGAGCCCGATATCGAGACACTTCCCTGGCCCGAGCAGCGCGCGCTTGACGACCGCCTCTATCGCGAACAGGTCGGCTATCTCTTCGAACACTCGCGTTTCTTTCGCGACAAGCTGCAGGCGAACGGCTTCGCGACGCCGGAATCGGTCGGCGGGCTCGACGACATCGAAGCCCTGCCCCTGACCGAGAAGGATGAATTGCGGCAGAGCCGCAGCGAGGCCCATCCGATCGGGACGCATCTCGCAGCGCCCCTGGAGGAGGTGGTGCGCATCTTCTCCACCAGCGGCACGACCGGGATTCCAAGCTATATTCCGCTGACCGCAGGCGATCTGGAAAACTGGGTCCGAACCTCCGCCCGCAGCTACGGCGCCAGCGGCCTGAGCAAGGGCGAGCGCGTCATCTCGACCTATAATGCCGGGCCGTTCGTCGCCGGCGCCGCACTCGATTCCTTCCCCCGCCTCGGCCTCTGCCACATCCCGGTCGGGACCGGGAATACCGAGCGGCTGCTCGCCGCCGTGAAACTGCTCAAGCCGCAGATCCTCGCCTGCACCCCGTCCTATGCGCTGCATCTCGCCGAGATCGGCGAGGCGCGCGGGCTCGACCTGCCCAATAGCAGCATCAGGCGGATCATGGTGGCCGGCGAACCCGGCGGCGGCGAGCCGGCCATGCGCGAGAAGCTCGAACAGGCCTGGAATGCCAAGGTCACCGAGGCGATGGGGATCGGCGATATTTCCGTCTCGCTCTGGGGCGAGTGCGAGCAGCAGCAGGGCATGCATTTTTCCGGCCGCGGCTTCGTGCATTTCGAGCTGATCGATCCCGAGACCGGCAAGCAGGTTCCGCAGACCGACGGCGCGACCGGCGAACTCGTCTACACCCATCTCAGGCATCGCGGCGCGCCGCTGCTGCGCTTTCGCAGCCGCGACCATGTCGTCCTGCGCACGGGGGCCTGTTCCTGCGGCCGCACGTCGCCGCGGGTGCGCTGCATTGGCCGGACCGACGACATGCTGATCGTCCGCGGCGTGAACGTGTTTCCCTCGGCGATCCGCGAGGTCGTCAACCGGTTCGCGCCCGCCGTCACCGGCGTGGTCTCGGTCCGCCCCTCCGCGAAGGGCGTCAAGCAGGCACCGCCGCTCAAGGTCGTCGTCGAGCTTGCCGAAGGCGAGACCGCCTCGGATGGTCTGCGCGAGAAGATCGAGAGCGATATCCGCGCCACGCTGGTGGTGACCACCACCGTGCACCTCGCCCCGGCCGGCACGCTGCCGCGCAGCGAGTACAAGTCGCGACTGCTCGATTTCTCCGAAGCGTCGACGGAGACGGTCGATGACTGAGGCGCTCTGCGTGGAGGACAGGCGGACGTGACCGCGTCGATCGTCCAGGCGGTTCTGCTGTMGCTCTGCGTGGCCGGCCTCTACGCGGCCGTGGCGGCCGGGCTCACGCTCACGGTCGGCGTGACGCGCATCATCAATTTCGCGCATGGCGAATTCGTCATGCTCGGCGCCTTCCTGACCTATTGGCTCTATACCGGCTACGGCCTGTCGCCCTGGCTGGGCATGCTGGCCTCGGGCGTCGCGCTCGGCCTGTTCTCCATCCTGGTCTATCGCGGCTTCCTGGCCCGCGTGCTGAAGCAGGACGAGCACAATCAGCTTCTGGCGACGCTCGGCCTGTCCATCCTGATCCTCAATATCGCGATCATTCTGTGGTCGCCGGATGCGCGGGTGATGCAGGCGCCGGCGCTGTTGCCCTCGCTCCAGTTCGCAGGCGTGACCATTCCCGGCAACAATATCGTCGTCGCGCTGGTCGGCCTGCTGCTCTTCCTGGTCATGCTCGGCATCAAGAACCACACCCGCTACGGCACGCAGATGCGCTTCGCCAGCGACGACCCCGTGCTCGCCATGCATGCTGGCATCAATGTCGACCGCGTCTTCGAGCTGTCATTCGCGATCGGCGGTGCGGCCGCCGGCATCTCCGGCGGGCTCGTCGCGCTCGTGCTTTACGTTCAGCCGACGGTCGGCGTCGACCTCGTCATCCGCGCCTTCGCGATCATCGCGCTCGGCGGCCTCGGCAATATCCCCGGCGCGCTGATCGGGGCGGCCATCCTCGCCCTGATCGAAGGCCTGATCAGCACCTTCGTATCGGGAGGCGGCAGTTGGGGCTTCGGCGTCTCCTTCCTGGTTCTGCTGCTCGTCCTCCTGGTGCGCCCGAGCGGCCTGTTCGGCAAGCAGGTGCAGGCATGAGTTCCGGTCTTCCCGCACGGCTCGCCCTCTATGCGGCGATTGCGGCGCCACTCCTGCTGATCGCGGCCGCGGATCGGCCCTTTCTGGTTCAGGTCGCGATCGGCACGGCGATCTCGGCCATCCTCGCATTGGCCTGGGATATCCTGTCCCGCACCGGCCAGGTCTCGCTCGGCCACGCCGCCTTCTTCGGCATCGGTGGCTATGGCTCGGCCTTGCTGACGCCCGTGCTCGGCCCCGTGCTCGGCTGGACCGTTGGCATCCTGCTCTGCGGCGTGGTCGCCTTGCTGCTGGGCGCAGTGACGTTGCGCCTGCGGCGGCTCTATTTCACCATCGCGACCCTGTCCTTCAGCCTGTCGATCCATGTCGTGATCTTGGTCACGCCGGGGCTGACGGGCGGCTCGACCGGCATCATGCCGCCGGTCATCGCGGGTGGATCGCCGCCGCTGCAGCTCCTGTTCATCACCGGCTGCCTGGTCGCGGCCGCCATCGTCAGCGACATTTTCCTCGGCAGGCGCTTTCGTCCGGCCTTCTTCATGATCAGGAACAATCCCGATCTCGCGGCTGCCTCGGGTGTGCCTGTCACGCGGCTGAAAATCCTGGCCTTCGTCGTCTCCGGGATGGTCGCGGGCCTCGCCGGTGCCTGCTATTGCGGCCTCTACGGATAYGTCATTCCCGACGATGTCTTCACCACCAACTGGAACGTCCTGCCGCTCGCCGTGACCATCCTCGGCGGCATGGACACGACGCTCGGCCCGCTGGTCGGCGCCGTGGTGCTGCGTCTGCTCGAAGAGGTCGCGCGTCATGTCGTCGGCGGCGTCGGCTATCAGGTCGTCTATGGCGCCGTCATCATCCTGTTCATCGTCGGCATGCCGGAGGGGCTGGTGGGCTTCGTCCGGCACCGGCTGCGGCGGCGTCGGCCCAGGTCAGGGCAGGCGCAGACCAAGCCGAGGCTCGCATCATGACAGCGATCAGCGTCGAGACATGCACCGTCGCCTTTGGCGGCCTCAAGGCGATCGACGAGGTGACGCTGGACGTGCCCGGCCAGGCGATCACGGCGCTGATCGGGCCGAACGGGTCGGGCAAGAGCACTTTCGTCAACATGGTCTCCGGGCAGATCCCGCCGCGCACAGGCAAGATCAGCCTCGGCGGCGAGCCGATCAACGGGCTGCGTCCCGACCTGATCGTCCATCGCGGCTTGGCGCGGACCTATCAGGTTCCGCGCGTACCGAAGGAACTGACCATCGAGGAGGTGATCTCGGTCCCGCTGACCTATGCGCGTTCCGGCCGCGCCCTGCCCGGCGGCGCGCGCAGCGCCGGCGATCTCGCCCGCTATTGCGGCCTGCGTCCCGCGGTCGGCACGCGCTGCGGCCAGCTCTCGGTCTCGGATCTGCGAAGGCTGGAGATCGCCCGTGCCCTCGCCTGCCGCCCCACGGTTCTCCTGCTCGACGAGGCCATGGCCGGGCTGAGCCTGGAGGATACCGACCAGGTGATCGGCCTGGTTCGCGAGATCCATGCCTCTGGCGTCACGGTCGTGGTGATCGAGCACGTCATGCGCATCATCGCGCGTCTGTGCGGCCATGCCATCGTCCTCAATCAGGGCCGGCTGCTCGCACAGGGCAAGCCCCAGGACGTGCTGCAGGATGCCAGTGTCCGGGAAGCCTATCTGGGCAAGGGGTTCTCGCTGTGAACCGGTTCGAAGTCTCCATCGAGAAGGCGGGTTACGGCGAGCTCGTCGTCCTGCCCGGCCTGTCGCTCGCGGTCTCGGGCGGCGAGCTCCTGGTCCTGCTCGGTCCCAACGGGGCCGGCAAGACGACCGCGCTGCGCGCGCTCATCGGCACGGTCGAGACGGGGCGGCGCAGCCTCAGGCTTGACGGCCTGGATCTGTCCGGGCTGTCGCCCTGGCAACTCGCGCGCGCCCGCGTCGCCTTCGTTCCCGACGGCGCACGCTGCTTCGCCAATGCCACGGTCGAGGAAAACCTGCGCGGCGCCTTCGAGGCCCTCTCGCCGCGAGCGGCCGCTGGCGAGCGCGAGCGTCTCTTCGAGACCATCTTCGCGCTCTTTCCCATCCTGCGCGAGCGCGCCGGGCAACTCGCCGGTTCGATGAGCGGCGGGCAGCGCCAGATGCTGGCGATCGGGCGCGCGCTGATGATCGAGCCCCGCGTGCTGGTGCTGGACGAGCCCTCGGCCGGGCTGGCGCCCAAGCTGGTCGAGGAATTGTTCGAGGCGCTCGGGCGCGTCAAGGCGGCGAGTGGCTGCGCCATCGTGATGGCGGAGCAGAACTTCGCCGCCGCCATGAGCGTCGCAGATACGTGCCTCGTGCTCGACGAGGGGCAGGTCGCCCTGACCGGGACGATGCAGGACATGGCCGGCAACGAGAAACTCAGGATCGCCTATCTCGGATTTTAGCCTGAGAACCCAAGCGAAGACCTGCCGTCTGCGAGCAGGCGAATTCAGGGAGGAAAGCACGATGTGGACCAAGTTGAGAGGCCTCGTGGCGGGCGCCATGCTCGCAGGGACGGCAATCGCCGCGCCCGCATTCGCACAACAGGCGCCGATCAAGATCGGCGTGCCGCTGCCGCTGACCGGAGCGCTCGCCGGTGGCGGCACCCAGATCCTCTGGGGCATTCAATACGCCGCCGACGAGATCAACGAGGCGGGCGGGTTGTTCGGCCGCAAGATCGAGCTCGTCATTGAGGATACCAAGGGCGAGCCCAATACCTCGGCCAGCATCGCGGCGAAGCTCGCGACGCAGGACAAGGTCGACGCCTTCGTCGGCGGCTTCGGCAGCACCTCGGATTTTGCGCTGCTCAGCGCCGTGCAGCGCTACGAGCCGATCTTCATCCATCCAGGCTCGTCCTCCGTCCGGCTGGAGGAGACCTTCGGCAAGAACGATTGGTACCACCACGTCTACATCTGGGACTATCATCGCCAGAAGGCTGCGGTGAACTTCTTCAAGAGCATTCCGGGCGTAAAGACGCTGGCCATCGCCTATGAGGACAAGCTCTACGGCACCGACGGCGCCAAGTTCACCCAGCAATACGCCAAGGAAGCCGGCCTGGAGGTGGTGATGAACGAGCCCTTCCGTGCTGGGACGCCGGATTTCTCGCCGATCCTCAACCGGGCCAAGGGCCTCAACCCGGACATCCTCTTCCTGATCGGCTATTCCGGGGACAATCTCCAGATCGCCCGGCAGGCCTTGCAGCTCGGCATCAAGCCGAAGCTGCTCGTCACTCAGGGCGCCGGCGAGAAGCGCTCCGATTTCGGCCCAGCCGGCGACAATGTCGTCGTCGTCGATCTCTGGTCGGCCAAGCAGACGACGCCGGGCCTGGCAGAATGGGTCAAGAAAGCCGAGGCGAAGCGTGGCGGCGAAGTCGTGTCGAGCGCGGTGCAGGGCTACGTCGCCATGCAGACCTTGCGCGATGCAGCCAAGGCGGCCGGCTCCTGGGACCGGGCCAAGATCCTGGCCAATCTCGGCTCCACGACCTTCGACACGCCCTATGGCAAAGTCGCCTACACGGCCTCGGAGATGGGGGGCAAGCACCAGCTCATCACCGACGCGAGCATGATCGCCGTGCAGTACAAGCCCGACGGGGGCCAAGAGGTCGTCTGGCCGGCCGAGAAGGCCGCGGCCAAGATCACCTACCCCGCGCAATAGAACCCGGCCCAAGAGAGCCGGGCGCAAAGAGAGCCCGGCCAATGCCATCGTCCCGGCCGCCGTCGCAGGCGGCCGGCCCCGCGTCAGCAGGAATCACCCATGCCCGAGACATTTTCCGAACGCCTGAGCCGGCCCGGGCTGATCGTCGCGCCGGGCGTCTATGACCTGGTTTCGGCCAAGCTCGCCGACCAGGCCGAATTCGACGCGCTCTACATGACAGGCTTCGGCGTCGTCGCCTCCCATCTCGGCTATCCCGATGCCGGTCTGGCGACCTATACCGACATGGTCGGGCGCGTCCGCCAGATCGCCGAAGGCACCGCGACGCCGCTCATAGCCGATGGCGACACCGGCTATGGCGGCCTGCTCAATGTCGACCATACCGTTCGCGGCTACGAGGCGAGCGGCGCCCAGGCGATCCAGCTCGAAGACCAGGAATTCCCCAAGAAATGCGGCCATACTCCGAGCCGCCGGGTGATTCCGCTCGAGGATGCCGTCCGCAAGATCAAGGTCGCGGCCGATGCGCGCTCGTCGCCCGCGTTCAAGATCATCGCCCGGACCGATGCCCGCACGGCGCTCGGCCTGGACGAGGCACTGCGCCGAGGAGAGGCCTTCCTGAAGGCCGGCGCCGATATCCTGTTCATCGAATCGCCCGAAAGCGTCGAGGAAATGGAGCGGATCGGCCGGACCTTCGACGCCCCGCTGGTGGCGAACATGGTCGAGGGTGGCCGCACGCCGATCCTGAGCCGCGCGGAGTTGGAGGGGCTCGGATACAGGATCGCGATCTACCCGGTTGCCGGACTGCTCGCCGCCGCGAGCACGCTKCAGGCGGTTTTCGCGCATCTCAAGTCGACCGGCTCGACGCGAAATTGGGATGGCCAGCTCTACCCGTTCACTGAATTCGTCCACATGATCGGCTTCGAGCGCGTCTGGGCGTTCGAACGAGCGCACGCAGAAGACGGGGAGAGCTGACGTCAGAGATCGAAGCCACCGATCGCTCGCCATCTTTGCGTGCCGGATACGCCAGAACCTGACCTTGGCTCAGCGATGTCAGCTATGGGCCCCGTGCCCTCGCGGAAGGTTCTCTCCTGCCCCCTCGTCCGCGACGCGTCCCGGCGCTCGATCTGGACGGAGAGGCTGAAGTCGAGCGCGCCGGAGCAGCGGCCACTCAGGGTGATCCTCGTTTCCCCCTGGTCGTGGCTGAAGCTGCAGGTGAGGGATTGGCTGAACCCGGGGCGTTGATCCTGCGCCCAGGCTGGCGATGTCGCGGCCAGGACCAGGGCCACCGCAAACGCCTTGTCGGTCAGGGTGTGTCGCATCGGTTGTCCTCCCGTCGGACAAACGTGGGAGAGCGCCTCATGATCAGGTCGGCGTGACGGATTGTGGGGCTCGGCATCCGCGGGATGACCGCGATCCCCCACCGGACGAGCCGGCGCCTCATCTCGCCTGCACGCGACGGGCCAAACTTAGCACAGCGCTCGCCCGCCGTGCCACACATCCCTCTGCCCGGAGCGACTGAGCGCATCTTCGATCGATGCGAGGGTCACGCACGCGCTATCGCAACCCGGCGATGCCTTTCGCGTCATTGTCGACGAATRATATGCAAGGCACTATCAACACGCACTGCAGCGGGACGACGGGCCAGGATCTATCGCCCAGCCGTGCCAGCGCGCGCCGGAACAGCATTCCGGGAACCGAACGAACCAAGGGGATGACGACCGATGACGATTGGGGTGGGAGGCTCGAGCTTCGAGGCGGAACTCGCCAGGCTGAATTCGATGACGTCCGGCGTCGAGCCGATCGCGGTCGCCGAGTTCAAGGCCCGCATCGCAAAGGCGCAAGCGCTCCTGCGCGAGCAGGGGCTGCAGGCGCTCTATCTCGATACCTCGGCCAACCTGCACTATTTCACCGGCATCCAGCTCAAGCTCACCGAGCGCTTGCATGGCGCGATCATCCCGGCAGAGGGCGACATCGTCTATCTCAGCCCGGCCTTCGAGGAGCCGAAGACGCGCGAATACATGCAGTTCGGCGAGGATGTGCGCTGCTGGGAAGAGCATGAGGACCCGACCGCGCTCGTCGTCGAGACGATCCGCAGCCTCGGCTATGAGAGCGGCACCGTCGCACTCGACCCCCATACCCCCTTCTTCATCGCCGACGGATTACGCAAGGCCGGCAACCGCTACAGCTTCGCCAGCGGCGGCCCGATCGCCGCTTCCTGCCGCCAGCTGAAATCGGCAGCCGAGATCGCGCTGATCCAGCGTGCCATGGACATCACCATGGAGGTCCACCGGGCTGCGGCGCGGGTGCTGCGCGTCGGCCTGACGACGACGGAGCTGGTCGAATTCCTCGACCGCGCCCATCGCAAGCTCGGGCTGAGCTCGACCTTCGGCGCCGCGCAGTTCGGCGAAGCCACCGCCTATCCGCACGGCGTCCCCTATCCGCAGACGCTGGCGGACGGCGACATGGTGCTCATCGACACGGGGACCAGGCTCGGCGGCTATCACTCCGACATCACCCGAACCTATGTCTTCGGTGAGCCGACAGAGCGTCAGCGCGAGATCTGGAACCTGGAGAAGCGCGCACAGCTCGCCGGGTTCGGGGCGGCCGTGCTCGGCGCGCCCTGCGAGGCCGTCGACCAGGCTGCGCGCGGCGTGATCGAGGCCGCAGGCTTCGGCCCCGGCTACAAGGTGCCGGGCCTGCCCCATCGCACCGGCCACGGTCTCGGCCTCGAGATCCACGAGGAGCCTTTCATGGTCAAGGGCAGCCGGACGCCGCTGGCGGCGGGGATGTGCTTCTCGGTCGAGCCGATGATGTGCATCTACGGCGAATTCGGCGTTCGCCTCGAGGACATCGCCTATATGGCGGAAGGCGGTGCGCGCTGGTTCACGCAGCCGGCCCACAGCGTCGACGATCCCTTCGGCTACGAAGCCTGAGCCTCTCGCGGCAAGGCAAGTCGCAGCAAGGGACGCGCCTGCGCTCCTGCGACCCAGGGTTCAGCCTGGGTCGCAGAAGTAGTAGAAGAAGAGCCTGCCCACCGGGCGGGCATATGTCGATAAATCCTCGCGAGCGGGACCCAGGCCCTCGACACCAGCCGAAGCATCGGCCCGCCTGCGAATATGTGGGCCGCTCAGGGCAGCGCGGCGATTGTGGCGGTCACCTCGCCGCCACCGCGGCGCAAGGTGTTGAAGATCGGGCATTGATCGAGAAGGTGGCCGAGCAGCTTGGGCGCCTCGGCCGCAGACACCCCCGTGACCGAAATGGCGACATGGATCGCCGAGAAGCGCGTCTCGTCCTGCTCGTCGCGCGTCGCATCCACCGCTGCGGAGATCGCCTGGAAGGCGATGCCATGCTCCAGCGCATCACTTTCGGCGCTGGCGAGAGCGCAGGACCCCAAGGCCGCGACCAAAAGCTCGATCGGCCCCGGCGCGACCGAAGGGATCTGCCGGACCATGGCTGAATCGGACAGCAGGACCTTGCCGTGCCCCTCGATCACATAGCGACCGGGCGCCCCGGAGGTGGAGGCCGTGACGCTGTATCGTCCGCTCATCGCTTGGTGTCCTGCTGTTCGACTGGGCTGGACGGGCACACTAGCCGCCCAAGCTTTGATGCATAAGAGTTTACGACGTCGAATTTTGAAAAAAGAAATAACTTTCGGAACGACCGCTATCTAGGGATTTAATTTCTGGACGTGCCCGCATAATCGCCAATTCAATTTCGTTGACGTTCAATCACTCCGCTCGATATCATTCAACATGATCGCGATCGACCTCCTATAGAAGCAAGTCTATCTCGATTACGCTCGATCACTAGCTAGAACTATTCTATTCACTGACCACAAATCTATCGCGACGCCGCGTCGCGACAGATCCCCCCTTCCCCACCACCGCCCTCCTGCCGACGTCTCGGAACTCTTCCGAGCGCGTCCGCATGGCCAGATATCGGCCGCCCCAGGCTCCAAGAACGGTTCCATGATGAAGAAGCGCTTTTCCCTTTCGCTCGCCGCCCTGGCTTTCGGCACGGCCCTCTCGCTAGCCGCCCCGGGTTTCGCGCAAACCCTGACGATCGGCGTTCGCGCCGGCCCGGAATCGGTCGATCCGCATTTCACCTCGACGGGGACGCATGCCGAGACCTTGAAGCATGTCTTCGACACCTTGGTCTGGGCGGGCGACGAGCTTCAGCTCGAGCCCCGGCTCGCGCTGAGCTGGAAACCGGTCGGGGAAACCGCCTGGGAATTCAAGCTGCGCCAGGGCGTCGTCTTCCATGACGGCAGCGCCTTCACGGCCGAGGACGTCAAGTTCTCGATCGAGCGTTCGCGCCAGATCAAGGGACCGAGCCCCGTCTCCGTCTATGTCCGCCGCGTCAAGGAGGTGACGATCATCGATCCCTATACGCTGCGGGTCGAGACCGACGGCCCGGCGCCGACGCTGCCCAACGACTTCGTGCGCCTCTTCATCGTTTCGTCCAAGGCCGCCAAGGAGCTGCTGACGGCGGAGGCGGCGAATCCCGCCTTCAACTCCGGCAAGGCCGCGATCGGGACCGGGCCCTACAAATTCGTCTCGTGGACGCCGCGCTCCGAGCTGGTCCTGGAGCGGTTTGACGGTTTCTGGGGCGAGAAGGAGCCCTGGCAGCGCGTGGTGCGCAAGGAGATTCCAAACGATGCCTCGCGGGTCGCGCAACTCAAGGCGGGCCAGGTCGACCTGATCGCCCGCGCGCCCCTCTCGGACGTGACCTCGCTTGGCCGCGATCCCAAGCTCGCCGTGACAAAGACGGACACGATCTATCTGTTCAATGTCGACTTCGATTTCCGCGAGAAGAGCCCTCAGGTCTTCGCCAGGGACGGCTCGCCCTTGCCGAAGAACCCCTTCCTCGATCCGCGCGTCCGGGAAGCCTTCGATCTCGCGATCGATCGCCAGGCCCTGGCCGAGATCGCCATGGAAGGTTTTGGCAAACCCGTCGGCCAGCTCGTGACACCCAATATCTTCGGGTTCAATCGCGATCTGCCGATCACTAGGCCCGATGCCGCACGCGCAAGGCAGCTGCTCGGAGAGGCCGGGTTTCCCAACGGCTTCAGGGTGACGCTGAGCTTCACCACCGACCGACTGCCGGGTGACAAAGAGGTCGGCGCCGCCGTCGTCCAGATGCTTGCCAGGATCGGCATCGATGCCGTCTCCAATGGGCAGCCGACGACGATCCTGTTCCCGGCACGGCAGCGCGGCGAGTATTCGCTGACCCTCTACGGCTGGAGCACCTCCACGGGGGAAGCGCACTACACGCTGGCGGCCCTGACCCACACCGCCGATATCGCGCGCCGACTGGGCGGCTACAATGTCACCGGATACAGCAATGCCGAACTGGACAGGCTGATCGACGCCGCCGGGGTCGAACTCGACGAGGCGAAGCGGCGCAACCTGCTCGAGCAGGCCGGAGCGCTGATCGGCAAGGACCGGCCGCGCCTGCCGCTGGTGCTGATCGGCACGGCATGGGCCTCGCAGAAGGCCAAGGTGACGATCAAGCCGCGCGTCGACGAAGACACGCTGGCGATGAATATCCGCCCGAGCAGGACGAACTGATGCGCTGACATCGGCGACGGCCATTCGACACCCGGGCGGCCGGCCCTGCAACGGGCCGCCCGGGCTCTTACGTCGACGCAGCGTCGACCCGTGGCGACGGCTCCGCGCCTCTTTTGAGCTCTCCCGCGTCGCGTGGACGCCTGGGTCTCAAGCGCTGAGGCCGCTCCACGCGGGAATTCCGTTCATCAGCCGGGACTTCTAGTCATCACGGTTGTCGGAGCATGTGTAGCCGACAAAGCACGATCTCGAATTCTGGGTCCTGACCCAGGCGGGCGTGAGATACATGTCCTCCGCACAGAACGCGGAATCCTTGACGTAGCGATTGAAGATGTTGGGGCCCGAATTGAGAATGGCGGAGCCCTTCGACTGGACCAGGGCTTTGGCCTCGGCACACTGCATTGTCCGTAGGTTTGGGCCCTCCTGCGCAAGTGCCATCGTGGCAAGAAGCGATGTGCCCAGCGCAAGGGTGAGGGTCTTGGCGCAGCGGCTGGCAGTGACAAGTGGCTTCATGGCTGTTTGCTCCCTATCGCGTCGTGAGAAACGTCGTAGTCGCCTCCTGTGGGCGGACGCCTGCATTGACGGGGCAATGCCGGCGCCGAAGCGTCGTCATCTGGTGCATCTTCGCGCACCATGCCGGCAGCAGGCTCGCATGACCTGCGGTGGCACTCCTACGTTGACACCCGTTTCGGGTGTCGGGCTACTCACGCATCGGTGAGGTTCGCAATCCCCGCGTGTTATCTCCGATCGCGCAAACGGCGTGAGGGTGACGGCGCGCCTGCCACTGGCGCTGATCGGCGCGGCATCGGCCTCGCGGAAGGMCAAGGTGACGATCCGGCCGCGCGTCGACGATGGCGGAGAAAGCTATCCTCGACGGCACCTGGAAGCCTCCGATTATCGCGAAAGTGAAGTGAACGGAAAATCCGGCCAGTCACCGCAAGCTTGAGTTCAGAAAGTAATCATCTGGCCGATTGCGATCCGTGCGATGGCAGGCCGGAGCTACCTTCAATTTCTCATGTCCGCCTTTGGCTCCCAGCCAAATCTCAGCTTTCCACCCATGTGTGCCATTGGAGCGGGGAGGTGGCTCTCCGGGAAGCGGACGCCGAACTCACTTGCGGCCAGAGGTGCCTTCCTATGCTCCGAAAATCGACGGCCGCGAACGGCGGGCGGTTCGGTCGATGGCGTGCGCCACGGTACTGAAGAACTGCGCGGGCAGATCGTGTCCCATCCCATCGATCAGCATCATCTCCGCATCCGGGATTGACGCCGCGGTATCCTGACCGCAGCCGGGGTGAACGAGAGGATCGTTCGTCCCGTGAATGACGAGGGTCGGCGCCTTGATCGTAGCCAGTTGTGACCGGCGGTCACCGGCCAGCGCAATTGCCGCAAATTGGCGCCCGAACCCGCCTGGTACACGACCTCGCCGAACCTCCTCCCGGAGGAGAGCACGGCAAGCCTCTTCGTCGAACGAATAAGCGGTGCCAGCGACGCGCCGGGCGAAGGCGACGCCGTGATCAAGGAAGCCCGCCTCGTCCAAGACTGGATCGGGTGCGGGCCGCATCATCATTGTCATGGCGTCTGGTTCTGCCGACGGCAGGGCCGGGTTTCCCGTCGCCGACATGATCGAGGTGAGCGACAGAACACGGGACGGGTACTCGCTCGCCATCATCTGAGCGATCATCCCGCCCATCGAGCGCCCAACAACATGGGCCTGCGGGATGGAGAGGGCATCAAGCAGGCCGATTGCATCCGCGGCCATGTCGGCAAGTGTGTAGGTCACAGGTGGCCGCTGTCCCGCCATGAGGAGAGACACCAGCGTTCCGACATCTACGGTTCCATGCTGGGCGAAGGAGGTTGAACGCCCGGCATCCCGATTGTCGAACCGGATGACGCGGTAACCCAGCGCGGCCAGTTCCCGGCAAAAGGGTTCAGCCCAGCGGATCATCTGCGTCCCCAGTCCGGAGATGAGCAGGATGGCCTCCGCCGCTTCCTCACCGAAGCTGTCATAGGCCAGGGTGATGCCGTTACTGTTCAGGTTCTTCATCATCGTCCGCTTCCAGCCGTCAAATCCGGGTAGCCTGAAGTTTGTCTGCCCAGTGCGTGAGGCGCTCTTGCAGCAGGCGAGCGCGAACATAGTCGCTCTCTTCTTCCTCAAGACGCTCGATGATCTCGAACGTGAATGCCTCCGGTCCTTCGGCGCGCCACGCGTCCTGGAGGGAACGATGCGTGTTGTTTCCGAGCTGGAGGGTGAACCAAAGCCGGTTCTGGATCGTGGACAAGTCAGGAGCTTGTCCCACCCAGACCGCACCTGTGGGTATGCAGCGAACGGCGTAGATGCCGGTCGCGATCTCTCGTTTCCGATAGGCCGCTRCGGCTGCCTTCCGATCTTCGCGTTTCATGACGTGAGCGCCTCCTGACGGCGGCGACAGCTAGCCGAAGCAGTTTGAGAAAGCAATATTACCCGGACAATATTGACGTGCGCCTTTTGGCCGGGTAATAACTCGCAGTGGAGGATCCTATGTCCGATTACCTGTCCAAGATTTGCACCGCTTTCGTCGGCACGGAGCAGCTAGCGGCTGGATCTCTGATTGACGTGGCCTTGGCGATCAAGGCCGCTGAAGGCGACCGCGCTGACGCGTCCATTCTCGTCTTCGACGATGCTACGGGCTCCGTCGTGGATCTCGACCTGCGAGGCACAACCGCCGAAGTCGTGGTCCGTCTCAGCGAGCGGGGGAAGCGAAAGACAGCGGCGGCCAGGACGCAAACGGCTTCGGACACCGATGCAGAGCCTCGCGGGCGTGGGCGGCCGAAACTAGGCGTCGTCGCCCGAGAGGTCACACTGCTTCCCCGACACTGGGAATGGCTCTCCGCGCAGCCCGGCGGGACATCACAGGTTTTACGGCGCCTCGTAGACGAGGCTCGCCGATCCGATGGCGGCCAGACCCAAGCCAAGGCCGCGCGCGAAGCCGCCTACCGCTTTCTCAACGCATTGGCCGGTGACCTTCCTGGCTTCGAGGATGCTATCCGGTMCTTGTTCGCGGGCGAGGATCGGGACTTTGCCGACCGCATGAACGCTTGGCCGCCGGACGTAAGACGCCATGCTTTGAAGCTGGCGACTGGATCATGTCCGCTTCGCGCCCCTCAGGAAGCGGATCCAACAATCCGCTAACCACCCTCCTGCGACCTTCGGAACGTCAGCTAATCCGCATAGTCCCTGGCGTCCTTCCGCCCGCCGCAAGGACGATCGTGGCCGGGTACAAAACGTCAGATTCTATCCACCAGATCATCGGACCGGATATCGTATCCGGTCCGGTGATCTAACCTTCTGTGTTTGCATCGGCTTTTCCGAAAACCGCAATCCACTTTTCGGGCCGATGCCTTAGCGATGACGATCCGCCCGATCTGGACGAGCTGATGCGCTGAGATCAGCGACGGCCGCGGTGCGCGCCGGCCTCCGCTTGTGAACGCGGCAAGGG
>NZ_JBFTRC010000094.1:0-21356 GCF_056399325.1 Allobosea sp. 01N443 | reverse complement strand
GTCGATCCCCTTCACGATGCCGGTGCCGTCGGCCTGGATGGCCACGCTGATATTCGAGTTGATCGCCTGGAAGGCAGCTATCTCATTGGCGTCCAGGACGAGGTCGGGATAGGCCTGCTTGAACTGGGCGATCACTGCATCGCTCAGATTGTTGCGCTGCTGGAAGTCCTCCCAAGAGGTATAGGGTGAGAGGTTTCCGGCATATCCGACGGCCTCGGAGACATAGGGATCCTGCGAAGCGGCAAGATCCGAACGCACCTGGTTCAACGTTCCCAGCCCGACATCCCAGCCGCGKGCCACATTGAAGGCGAASAGGTCGGCATTGATCCGCACCAGATCGTTGCGCACYGCGTCGACGATGTTGAAGTCAACCTCCTCCGCCGGCTGCCTGATGATGCCGCCCAGGATCGATCCCACGCCGAGCTGCTCATAGCCGGGCTGCGGGACGTAGCCGGGGGGCAAGGGAGCRGTGAAGGCGCCGGCGTCGTTCGTCGGRTTCAGGAAGGCGTCGAACAGCGCCACCTGCTTCGGCTGACCGTCGGCATCGAGCACGGTCATGGTCTGGCCGATCAGGGAGTGACCSACCCGGTACACGGCCGCCGCGAACTCATGCGAGATGGCGGCCGTCGCATCTGGATTGTAGTCGCCATGGCCGTGGTCGCCATCGCCCTTGATGCCGCCGATGAGATGATCGGCGAACTCGTCGAAGACGACGCGCTGGTATTCGGCCTCGTTGATGATCTTGGCCGCCTGGAAGAGCTCCTCCTGTGTGCCCTGGAAGCCGGCCTCCACCAGATTCTCGACGTGGAAGTTGTGGTTGCGCGCCCAGATCGTGTGCATCGCGGTCAGGGAGAAGTTCTCGTTCGCCCGGCCGTCGCCAGCAATATAGTGGTCGAGCACGCTGATGAACGGATTGGCATCGAGCAGCAGCGCATGTCCGGTGCCCATGAAATTGGACGCCATGGTCGCCGCCATCGTGGTGTTGATCACCCCGCCGTTGACCAGCCCCGCGAAATAGGTCTGGAAGGCGACCGGGCCGCCCGGCAGGCCGGTGAAGACGGTGTTGTTCTCCCAATGCTCGAGGATCAGCTCGCGCAGCGTCGGCAGCAACCGGAAGTTCGGGTCAGACGGATCCGGCCCTCCCGCCAGSAGCATCGAGCCGAGACCGCCATCGCCGTCGCCTTCCCGGAGGAACTGGCCGACGAGCCCGTTCGAGCCATAGGCCTGGTTCTGGTCCGCGAAGGGCGAGGTCCGGTTGATATGCTGGGGAACGCCATCGACGATTTCGTCGACCGTGCCCCGGGTGAGATCGGCCGGGTTGCCTGATCCGGGCGCACCGTTCCCGGGAGCTCCGATCTGGATCGTGCCGTTGCCACCCTTCGGCAGGAAGTCGAGGCCATGGTCGAAATACTGGCCGAAGGCCATGAAGAAGATATTGGCGTCGTTGCTGTTCTTCGGCAGGTCGGCTTCCTGCACACCCAGGATGTTGCTGATATTGCGCGGATCCAGCCCCTCGAAGATCGGGTTGATCTGGTTGTTGCCGGTCGCCGCGTCGTATTCGCCATAGCGGGCTTCGGTCAGCCGGATGAAGTGCTCGTCCGCCGCGCCGTAATCGGGATGGGCGACATTGTTGCCGTGGCCGCTGAGATCACGCACGCCGGGCACCGTGTCGTCATCGCCAGGAACGTCCTGGCCGTTGACCAGGTGCTTCAGCCCCGAAAGGTCGCCGGCGGTGAGTTCGAACGCGCCGGTGACGCCGTCGCCTCCACCATCTCCGCCTCCCGTGCCGCCCCCATTTCCGCCACCGCCGTTTCCACCGCTGCCGCCGGAATTCGCGAAGGTCGGCGACGCGCCGCCCGGCAGGGTCGCGAAGGTGATGGTATGGCCGCCATTCGTCAGGGTCGTCGTGCCGTTGCCGTTGTTCGTGCTCGTGTAGTTGGCGAGCGTCGAACCGGGCGCCAGTTCGATGACATCCTGAGGCCGCAAGGTCCCGATGATCGTGTCATGRCCGCCCATCGACTTGAAGACGATGCGATGTGCCGAGGTTAGCGCCGAGATATTGACGGTGTCGTCGCCCGTCGAACCATCGATCGTGATGGTGTTGGTGAACAAGGTGGTCGCCGCGAAATTGCCGAGGACCTGGAAGGTATCGCCGCCGCCACCACCGGTGATCTGGATTTCCTCGATGTTTGCCAGCTCCGCGATCACCACGCCATTGCGGACGATGGCGATCTCCGTTGCCGGGTTGAGATTGAACGCGGCCGGCGCATTGGCTGCCGCATAGATCTGGAAAACCTCAGCAGTCGCATTCCCCACGATCCGAACGGTGTCGGTGTCACGGCCGCCGTCGATGATGTCACGCCCTTCGGTCGAACCGACGATGATCCGATCATCGCCGCGATCGCCAAGGATCGTGTCATTGCCCAGGCCGCCATTGATGGTGTCGTCACCGCGGCCACCATCGATCGTGTCGTTTCCGGCTCCGCCATTGAGGATGTCGTTGTCGCGATCGCCGAGGATGGTGTCGTCGCCGTCGCCGCCGTCAACCGTATCGGCCCCGCGGCCTGCGTCGATCGTGTCATTGCCTGCAAGACCGGTGACGGTGTCGTCACCGCGATCAGCGTTGATGATATCGGCCCCGGCAGTGCCGACGAGCACGTCATTGCCGCGCGTTCCGAGGATGGCCGGATCCGTCGGGATATTGGTGCCGACAGTCGCGGTCGGGAGYGAGAACACCTCCTCGAGCACGCCATGGGCATCCTGGTAGACGATGCGCAGCCTGATCGGCAKCCCGTTCTCGCCATCCGTGACCGTGAAGCTCGGGCCATGCGCGCGCTCCACCTCGCCGGCGCCGAAGAGCTCGATATCGGCGAAACCGGTGCCGTCATCGACCTGCCAGAATTAGGAAATGGGTGCGGCTGGAACGAGCCCGCCCGGATTGTCGGCATCCGTCAGCCCCGCCAGATTCAAGCCGGCCAGGCTCACAGTCAGGACGTCGCCGACCTGAATGCCGACGTTGGTGGTTGTGCTATCAACGATGACCGGCCGGCCCACGGGCTGGTTGTTCGCGCCGCCGAGCACGATCGACTGATCCGCGAACTGCAGCCGCTCGATGTTCCGGAGCGTATCCGTCCCATCAGTGCCAACATTGTCCGTAACGGTCACGGAGCCGTCGGCGTTGGGCGTGATCGTGTAGCTCGCCCGCAGGCCCGAGAACTTGGCCGTATCGAAATCGGTGGTATTCGAGCTCAGGATCTCGCGAACGATCCTGAGCTGGCCGGGATTATAGGTGCCGTTCAGCATCAACGGAACCATCGGCTCCATGCTGTCGAAGGTCGCGATCTCGGGGCCGCTACCGTCCAGATTATGTCGAACGCTGATGCGCACGTTCAAGTAGCGGTCGCCGTCGATAATGTCGTCGCCGCCGCGGCCCTGGATGATGTCGCTGCCCTTGCCGCCGAGGATGATGTTACCACCATCGAAGAAGGTTGCGGCGCTATTGGGAAGCAGAGCGCGCAGACCGTCGATCAGATCGATATTGGTCATCACGCTGCCGGTCGCACCTGCAGTTGGCAGGGTGGTGGCATCGGAGTCATCGCCATTGAGGACATCGCCGAAATCCGAGCCGGAGAGGCCTTCGACGAAGTCGAAGCGGCTAAGCGAGGTCGACCCACCGGGCACGGGCGGCTGATCGAAGAAGCGGTCGGAGATGTCGATATAGACGCCGGTGGTGTTGGGCTTGTAGATCGCCCAGTCATAGCCGGAGCCGCCGATATAGCGATCGCCGAAGCCGGTCTTGCCGGCCATGATGTCGTCGCCGCCTTCGCCGTTGAACTTGTCGTTCTCGCCGTCGCCGATGAAGACGTCATTGCCGATGACCGGGTCATTGCCGAGCGGATCGAAATTGTCACCAGGCGCGCCGTCGGTGGTGCCCTTCTCGATCCAGTCGTCGCCCTCGTTGCCCATATCCTGTTCATTGGCCTTGCTGCCGAGGATGAAGTCRTTCCCCTGGCCGCCAATGGCCTCCGATGCGTCCTCGCCAGTGACGATGAAATCGCTGCCGAAACCGCCGATGATCAGGTTGACGCCGTTGCCGCCATGGAGGACGTCGTTGCCGTCGCCACCCTGGATGTTGTCGTCACCACCGGTGTCCGTGATGATGTCGTCGCCGGCGCCGCCGCGCAGCTGGTCGTTGCCGTCGCCGCCCTCGATGCGGTCATTTCCGCCATCGCCCCAGATCGTGTCGTCGCCCTCGCTCGCAATCAGGATGTCATTGCCGGCGGTACCGCCGAGAACGACATGCTCGTCACCGGTATACTGCAGATAGTTGCTGTCGGGCCCGGCCGTATTCGGGTTGTCGCGAATGACGAGCGGAAGCAACGGATCGCCGTTTGTCGGGTCGTCGTTGCCGGTCGCGCCGAGCCCGGTGTGCTGCTTGGTCGGATCGACCTCGAGCGTGAAACCGGGTGTCGTGAAGACCACGCCGGGGAGATGGGTCGCCGACGAATTCGCCATGATCAGCTTGGCGAAGGAGTTGCTCTCGAGCTCCGCATTGAAGCTCAGGCCGGACGTGCGCTCGAGATAGTAGAAGCGGTCGCCATCCTGCAGCTTTTCGAGCTGGTTCTCGAAGATGAAGTTGAAGGTCGAGCCCAGCATGCCGCCGAAGGGCATCTTCTCCTCGGCGAGACCGCCGATCCAGAGATCGATGGCATCGACGCCGGTGATGGTGACACCATTGGCGCCGCTGGCCCAGGCCCCCGTACCGTTCAGGAAGTCGAGACGGTCGGCAGGTGCGCCGGCGCCACCGAGTACCAGCGACATGGCGGCCGCACGCTTGTCCACAAGTGTGGCCGCGCCCGTGATCGACGAATGCGTGCCGTAGGCGGCGATGAAGTTGATCAGCGAATCCGGGTGCTTCAGGCTCTGAACGAGATCCGCCCAGCTGGCGTAGGGCTTGAGCTGGACTTCGCCGGTCGACGTATAGATTTGCCGGCGGACTTCGTTCAGCGAGGGAATACCGACGTCCCGGCCGCGCGCGAGGTTGATCGCGGGAAGGTCGAGCGGCAGGCCGAGCAGGTTGTTGCGCAGCGCCTCGGTGACGAATTCGTCGATTTCGTTGCCGGCCTGGCGGGTCACGCCGCGGACGATCGCGCTGACTGCGTCTTCCGGATTGGCTCCGCTGGCAGCGAAGGCGAGCGGGTTCAGGAAGGCAGCGATCAGGCCCATCTGCTGGTCGGGATTGCTGGGATCGGACGAGACGACGTCGAAATCCGCAGTGAAGCGGTCGACCGTCTCGGTCAGCATCGAATGGCCGAAACGATAGACCGTGTGCGCGAACTCCGCGACGATCGAGGGATCCAGGTCGACGTCATAGACCTGGGTCGGCGCAAAGAAGAGGTCGACATTCGGCTGGATCGTTCGGGCGAACTCTTCGAAGACCAGATGCTGATACTGCATCTCGGTGCCGAATTTCGCCGTCTGGAACAGGCGCTCGCCATTCCATTGCAGGGCGTCGATCGCCGCCTGATTGGCCGGGAATGTCGCCGGCTCGGTGCCGGGGATCAGCCATTCCTTGAGGAAGGCGAGATCGCCCGAAGTCAGCACCGTATTCTTGGTCTGCTCGACCAGCCGGTTATGCTCGGAGTGGAAGATCGCGTGGACGGCGGTGAGGCCGATATTCTCGTTCACGCGGCCGTCGCCGGCGATGTAATGCGCGTCGAGCAGCTCGTTGTCGTAAGCGAGGTTGTTACCTTGCTGATTCACCGGCACGGGATTTCC
Organism: Allobosea sp. 01N443; assembly: GCF_056399325.1. Classification (NCBI taxonomy): domain Bacteria; kingdom Pseudomonadati; phylum Pseudomonadota; class Alphaproteobacteria; order Hyphomicrobiales; family Alloboseaceae; genus Allobosea; species Allobosea sp. 01N443. Next base: position 15,578 of record NZ_JBFTRC010000094.1, on the reverse strand, counting down.
CGTCAACACATCGCCATCGGGAACAAGGTCCTCAGCCGTGTTGGCAACCCCGTCGGCACCGAGACCAGCGAATACCGGCACGGCGTTGTGGGCGATGTCGTTGAGGAAGGCGTGGCCGGTGCGCACGGCATTGGTCAGGGAGATCGGCGCAAGCGGATTGCCCTCGACGAGGATGTCGTCAGCGGTGCCGCCGATGCCGTCCAGCCCCTTCATCACGACCTGCGGGAAGCCGTTCGGGCCCTTGATGAAATTGCCATAGGCGTCGGTCGCCAGCAGCGGACCGCTGTCGATATCGGCGTCGGTGAGATTGATGCCGAGAATGTCGCGCGCCTGCGCCTTCACCACCTTCCAGGTCGCCATACCGCCAATTTCGATATCGTCAGCGGTTCCGAACTTGCCGTCAGCGCCCAGATTACGATTGGTGATCAATTCACCGGTCGCAACTGGCCGCGCTCCTCCCACTCCAGCGCCATCGGTATCCATGAGTTGGTAAGCTCGCAGGAAGACCTGGTGCGAGGGATGCGAGGAGTAGGTCTGGTTCTGGTCGACGAAGGGCGAGGTCGTGTTGGTGTGCTCGTGGATGTCGTCGGCATTGCCGAGGATCCCGTCCGGACCAGGCAGGTTGGTCGCCCGGGTCAGGACCATGAAGTTCGTCGGGCTGCCCTGCACGTAGAGCGGATCGTCCGGCTGAAGCGGGATGAAGACCGTGCCGGAACCGCCATTGGTCACGAGATCGAGGCCATGGTCGAAGAACTGGCCGAAGAAGGTCATCCAGGCGTTGAACGGCGCCGACAGACCGGCATCCGGAGCAATGTTCGGGATTTCGAAGACCTGCTTATCGTCGGCCGTGCCGAACTGGCCGTCGAGACCCGGGCTGGTAACGATGGTCAGGCCGAGGTCGTCGGCCACGCCGTCGAAGGTCGCCTGGGCGGCGACGACGGGGGCATTCGCGTCGTTCAAGGCCGCCTGATCGAGCGCAACGTGGTTCGCCGCCTGCGTCTGGGCGGTTTGGGCTGGGCCGAGAGCGGCCTGAGTCGAGGTAACGAGTGCGTCCGCCTCTGCGAACGCAGCTTCGGCATCCGTCCGCACCTGAACGGCGTTATCGAGCGCGATGACAGCCGCCTGCACGCCTGGATCAGCCAGAGGGTCTTCACCCGCCGGCACCGCGGCGACCGCCAAGGCCAAAGCCGTCTGCGCGGTCGATTCCCCCAGTTGCGCAGCCGTAACCGCGCCTGCTGCGGACGCGGCCGCCGTGGTGGCGGTGTTCGCAGCGGCCGTCGCTGCGGCGAGATTGGCATCCGCGGTTGCAAGGACCGCCTGTGAAGCACCGAGCGCTGTCTGCAGAGCGGCAACTCCGCTCGCCGCAGCCGCTTTCACAGCGTTGAATGCCTGGAGCGCGGCCAGGAAGGTCGCGGTGTCCGCCGTGATGTTTTCCGAGCCGGCGTTGCGAAGGGCCGCCGCAATCGCAGCGGGATTGTTCGCGGTCTGGTCGACGATGAGATTGCTGATCGTGCGCGGCTGCGAGTCGATCACCAGACCGTTCGTCTGCTGGTAGGAGGTACCCGACTGCRCCGGATTGAACACCSGCGTCGTGACGCGTGGGAAGACGTTGTCGGCGGCTCCGAAGGTGTCGCTCTGCTGCTGATTGAGCAGGTTGTTTCCGGAACCATCGACCGTGCGCAGGCCAAGCGCCGCCCGCACATTCGGCAGCAGCGAGGTCAGCGGCGTACCGGCCGCATTCGCTTCAGCAATCTTGATCTGGTCGAGGATGAAGTTGAGGTCAGAGCGCACCAGCATGATGCCCTCGCCACCCGCCGTCGCATCGACGACCGGCGTCGGCGCGACCGGCGGCGCCACGGGACCGGCCACGACCGGCTGGGTCGGAGCCGAGAACACCGTCTCGGTGACGCCATGCCCGTCGGTGAAGATCGCCTTCACCCGCAGGGCCGAACCGGCGAGATCGGGCGTGACCCTGAAGGTCGTGCCGTCGGCACTTTGGAAGGCGAGATCCCCGAGCGGAAGCAGGATGATGTCCTCGAAGATACCCGAACCGGGATCCGCCTCGAACTGCCAGAGATAGGAGATCGAGCCGGGCAGGATGCCATTGGGGGCCGCGGCACTTGTATTGCCGTCGCTCACGCCGGCAATCGAGACACGCAGCAGTTGACCTGAGGTCGGCGTGTTGTCAGCCGTGCTCGATGCCGCGTCGAGAATAGCAAGTGTGCCGCTCGGGTTGAGGTTGAGGCCGACGCCATTCGGAAGCGTCACGCTCTGATCCGCAAATTGCAGTCGCTCGACATTGACGAGAGTATCGCTGCCATCCCTGCCGACATTGTCGGTAACGGTGGTGATACCAGTCGTCGTGTTCGTGGTGACCGTGTAGTCGGCCCTGTTGCCGGAGAAAATGGCCGTGTCGAAGCCGTTGTCGTCGTCCTTGAGCTCGCGCACCGCCACCAGCTGACCAGGGTTCCAGACCCCGTTCAGCATGTTCTGCAGCAGTTGTGGCGCGACCATGCTGTCGAAGGTCGCGATCTCCCCACCGCTTCCATCGGCGTTGGCCCGCACGCTGATGCGCACGTTCAGCCAGCGGTCGCCATCGATCAGGTCGTCGCCGCCACGCCCCTCGAGCAGGTCGCTGCCGGCGCCGCCGAGCATGATGTTGCCGGTCGCGAAGCCGGTGGTCGAGAGACCGGCCTGGCCGAGGAGTGCCGCTAGCCCGTCGATCAGCGCGACATTGGTCAGCGCGCCGCCCGTGGCGCCGCCATGATTGAGGATCGTGACCGCGTCGATATTGTCGCCGCGCAGGATGTCGGCAAAGCGCGAACCGGACAGGCCCTCGACCTCGGCGAAGCGGTCGAGGATCGAAGCCGGAGAGGCGCCGACGGGCTGCACTGCCCCCACATTCGTGTTTGGCGTCTCGCCATGCGGCTGGGCCAGCGCGGCCAAGGTCAGGTCGACCGTGACGCCCTGATTGTCGCTCTTATAGGTGACCCAGTCGAAGCCGGACATGCCGTCCATCTTGTCCTGGGCATCGCTGCCGACGAAGATGTCATCACCGCCCTCGCCGATGAACTCGTCGAAGCCGCCGCCACCGACGAAGATGTCGTTACCGATGATGTCGTCGGCCAGGAGGGGCGCGAAATTGTCGCCAGGGGCGCCGTCCTGCGTGCCCTTCTCGATCCAGTCATCGCCCTCGTTTCCGGTCGGCGGCAAGCTGGTCTTGGAGCTGTAGATGAAGTCGTCGCCGCGGCCACCGAAGGTGGTCGAGATATCCTCCATCGTGACGATGTAGTCCTTGCCGGCGCCGCCCAGGATCAGGTTCCCGACGCCACCGACCATCATGTTCCCGGCGTGGATGACGTCGTTGCCGTCGCCGCCCTCGAGCCGGTCATCGCCGCCCAGATCCTGGATAATGTCGTCGCCGGCGCCACCCAGAATGGTATCGTTGCCGTAGCCGCCTTCCAGCCGGTCATTGCCGCCATCGCCATAGAGCGTGTCGTCGCCATCGCCGGAGATGATGACGTCATTCCCCGCGGTGCCGCCGAGGACAACATGGTCCTCACCGGTGTACTGCAGGTAGTTGGTGTCCGCGCCGGGCGTCGCCGGATTGTTGCGGATGACGAGAGGAACAATTTCGACGCCATTGATCTCGATGCCGCCGGTCGGGTCGGAATTGCCCGCAATGCCATCGGCTCCGACGACGTTGTCGGCGCTTTCGTCGACCAGGGTATTGGGATCGTCGAGCTGAATGCCATCAGGCCCAGCCTCGTTCAGCCCTGTGTGCTGCTTGGTCGGATCGACTTCGAGCGTGAAGGTCGGGGTGGTGAAGATCGCGTTCGGCAGATGCGTCGCATCACTGTTCAGCATCACCAGCTTGGCGAAGGAGTTGTTCTCGAGTTCGGTACCGAAATTCATGCCGGCGGTGCGCGACAGATAGTAGAAGCGGTCGCCGTTCTGCAGGGATTCAAGCTGGGTTTCGAAGACGAAGTTGAAGGTCGAGCCGAGCATGCCGCCAAACGGCATCTTCTCTTCCGCAAGGCCGCCGATCCAGAAATCGACATCGTTGAGGCCGCCGAGCGTGCCGCCGGTAAAGGCGCCGGTGGCGTTCAGGAAATCGAGGCGATCTCCGGGCGCACCGACTCCGCCCAGCACGATCAACGTCGCCGCCGCGCGCTTGTCGGCCATCGTCGTCGCGCCGGTGATCGACCCATGCGTGCCATAGGCCGCGATGAAGTTGATCAGCGACTCCGCGTGCTTCAGATGCCCGGCAAAGTCGGTCCAGCTGGTATAGGGCTTGAGCTGGCTGTCGCCGGTCATCGCGAAGAATTCGGAGCGCGCATTGTTGAGCGACGGGATGCCGGTATCGCGACCGCGCGCAATGTTCAGCGCCGGCAGATCGAGCGGCAGGCCGAGCAGGTTGTTGCGCAGCGCCTCGGTAACGAACTCGTCGATCTCATTGCCGACCTGGCGGGTAACGCCGCGCACGATCGCGCCGGTCGCCTGCTCCGGCGTCACGCCGCTTGCGGCATAGGCGAGCGGATTGAGGAAGGCCGCGATCAGGCCGAGCTGCGAATCGCCGCCGACAGTGTTGAAATTCGGGTCGAAGCGATCGACCGTCTCGGTCAGCATCGAATGGCCGAAGCGATAGACCGTGTGCGCGAACTCCGCGAGGATCGCCGGGTTGATCGTGGTGTCGTAGCCGTTGGGCGCCAGGAATTCGTCGACCTGCGGCTGGACCGTGCGGGCAAACTCCTCGAACACCAGATGCTGATACTGCATCTCGGTGCCGAACTTGGCGGACTGGAACAGGCGTTCGCCGTTCCAGTCGAGCGCGTCGATCTGGGCCTGCGTCAGCGGGAAGGTCGTGGCCGGCGTATCGAGCCACTGGTTGAGGAAGGCGAGATCGCCGGTCGCCAGCGCCACGTCCTTGGTCTGCTGGACCAGGCGATTATGCTCGGAATGGAACACGGCGTGCACGGCGGTGAGACCGATATTCTCGTTCACGCGACCGTCGCCGGCGATGTAATGCGCGTCGAGGAGTTCGTTATCGTATTGGCCAGCCGCCAGCGGGCCGGTGCTGACGATGGTGTCGGTATCCGCGGTCTTGCCCGCCGGATCGGCATTATGCGCGATGTCGTTCAGGAAGGCATGGCCGGTGTGGGCTGCGCCCGCCAGGCTGATCGGCTCCGCCCGGTTGCCCTCGGTGAAGCTGCCGTCGGTCATCATGACCATCGGCATGCCGCCCGGCCCCTTGATGAAGTTGCCGTAGGCGTCCACGGCCAGGACCGGCACATTGCCGACATCGGCATCGGTGAGATTGATGCCGAGAATGTCGCGGGCCTGGGCCTTGACCACAGCCCAGGTCGCCATGCCGCCGATCTCGACATCGTCGGCGGTGCCGAACCTGCCGTCAGCGCCGAGATTGCGGTTGGTGATCAGTTCGCCGGTCGCCACCGGATCGCCGTTGGCGTCCAGCTCATAGGCACGCAGGAAGACCTGGTGCGAGGGATTCGAGGAGTAGGTCTGGCTCTGGTCGACGAAGGGCGAGGTCGTGTTCGTGGCAGCCTGGCCACCTGCAGCGCGGCTCAGAACCATGAAGTTCAAAGCGCCGGGAGCCGTGCTGAACAGCGGGTCATCGGGCTTCAGCGGAATGAAGACGACTTCGGTCTGGCTTGAACTCTTGGTGACGAGATCGAGACCGTGGTCGAAGAACTGGCCGAAGAAGGTCATCCAGGCGTTGAACGGCGCGGAAAGGCCGACATCCGGGGAGACATTCGGGATGAAGTTGACCGGCTTGTCGTCCGCCGTGCCGAAAATCCCGTCCAGCCCGGGGCTGATGACGGTGCTCGATCCCGGGTTCTGCGCAGCAGCCGCAACGGCCGCCGGATTGTTGTTGGTCTGGTCGACGATCAGGTTGCTGATCGTGCGCGGCTCGGAGTCCACGACCCCGCCTGGAACACCATAATTGGTGCCGGCCTCGGCCGCCTGGAAGGACGGGTCAGTCAGGCGCGCAAACGCCAGGTCCGCGGCCCCGAATTCCGGGTGGGCCAGGTTGTTGAATGTACCATCGACGGTCCGCAGACCGAAGGGCACCTGGACGCTGGGCAGGATGTCAGTAAGGCTCTCGCCCTGAGCATTCCGCTCCGCAATCCTGATCTGCTCGAGGATGAATTCAAGATCGGAGCGAATGTACTGTACCATGACGCCCTCCTGGGGTGTCCAGGACCCCGTGTTGGCCTTGCCTGGGACAATGCTCCGCCGCTCGCGCCAAAGAGGCACGACGCTGGTTGCATCGTTTGCCAGAACTTGATCGGACAGCGCTTCAGCCCGTCATGGGCCTATCGCAGTGACAGCATGATGCCTGTCGGCACTACTGGTCGTTAGAGGACTATGTCGGACGTTATTTCCCGACCAGCGTCTGGGGCGCGCGACGGAGTTTGGTCTGGTCGTTCTTCCAGACCTAATTCCCTACACTACCGACCAAGGTCCCTAGCTCCTGCTGCCTCGGCGATGCCGACCTGCCGGACCGGTTCCCCCGAAGCCATTCCGGGACGCGGCCTCTTGCCCTCGCCGCCCGCCTATAGAGGGGGTCCATGCCCCCTCATCCAACAGCTGCGAGGTGGTCAGCGGTGATTGCAGACCGGGATGAAGGGCTTACGGGGCGAGTCGCCAGCGATGGCTAACCCATAGCCTCGTTCGTGCGCGGGATGGGGGGTAGGCGCCGCCGCGCATGCCGCGCCCCCCGCACAAGGAATGGTCGGGATAGCAGGGGTTTTCGGGATTTGCGCTCCCGTGCCACGGCTCCAGGGCGAGCTTGGTGCTGATCGGTATGGAGCGAGCAGGGTGCGTGAACGGCCCAGGAGCTATGAGCCGTCGCGCCGGCCACGCCTGGCAAGGCCGCGAGCCCGGCTGTGCGGTCGCGAATCGGCCATTCCGGATCAGACCAATGCCGCCTGCCCCTCATGCACGACGCCGGGCAGAGCTGAGCCTGCCCGGCGTCGAAAGCTGCACAGCGTCAGCTGCGCGTTGCGACCCTAAGTTTGTTCGGGTCGCCCTCGGGCAGAACCTCGGGCTGTTTCCAGACGACACCGTTCGGTGTCGGGATCGGCGTCATCGTCACCTGGTACTGTGGTTGCCCCTTGTAGTCCGGGTCGCCGGGGGGCGGTGTCTGCAGCTGGTAGCGCAGCAGCATCGCGAAATCCTCATGGGTGGTGTTGTGGCAATGGCTGACATAGGCGCCACCGAACTCCCCGAACCGCACCTGGAACCTCACCCTCCCGGACGGCCGCAAGCGCCAGACATCCTTGCGGACGAGCCGCTCCGTTGCGGGAATGGGCGCGCTGCCCCGGTCCATGGTGACGCCCTCCTCGAAGTGGAGGTGGATGGGATGGTCCCAGCCGCCCCCGCCATTGATCAGGGTCCAATGCTCCACCTCGCCCGGCTTGGGCATCAGCAGGGAGATGCGGTTGGCGTTGAGCGAATGCGCCTTCTCGCCGTTGATCTTGATCGTCCAGGGGAAGGACTTGATGTCTCCGCATTCGGGTATGCACTGCCCGTCCGCCGTAGCGCGTGAATCCCCCTCTCCCGACCTGCCGAACTCGATCACCCGCTCACGCACCGGGGCCACGATCGGGATCTGCGTGGTCAGCGTCTTGACCCCTGATTTCCAGTCGGGATCGGCGAAATTGGCACTGCGATCGGCATCGAGCGGGTTGCTGGCATTGTAGACCTTGCCGGGATTGTCGACGCTCTGGACCTGGCTCACGACCCTGAACTCAAGGATGGGGCCGACGCACGGGTCATCGTCCCGTCCCTTGAACGCCTTCTCGATCGAGACGGCGCCCTTGGGCTTTCGCCCGTCGGTCTGTTCCAGCAGGTTCATGATGTAGACGCTGTCGCCCGGCGCAAAGGCGGAGAAATCGACGACGATATCGTAGCGCTCTGCCACGCCCATCTCGTCGGTCTCGGTCAGCAGAATCGGATTGACCACCAGGTTGCCGTCATTGGCGATGAAATAGAAGGGCACCTTCGTGCCCTGGGAAAAGCGCCTGCTCTTGTTGACCGCAAGCGCAAGCTTGACGAAGCGGGCCATGGCGGCGTTCAGGATGCGGAAGCGGTAGCGTCGCGGCAGCACCTCGAAATAGGGATAATAGGCACCGTTGACGCAGAGCATGTCGCCGAGGAAACCATCGGTATCGAAGATATCGAAGCGGCACTGGCCCCTGGCATCGAAGGCGGGATTCGAGATCGCGAGATTCACGTCGAAATCGAGATTACCCCATTTCAGCTGCGAGCCGCTCGGCAGCCGCAGGTTGATGCCGTCATTGAGATCCTCGCGCCCCCTGTCGGGCCCGCTATAGATGTTGCAGAGCGCGAAGATGCCCTTGTGCACATTCTCGGCGGTGAAGAAGAAGCGGTGATCGTGGAACCAGAGGCTGCCCTGGATCTCCCGGTAGTCGCCGGCGACCGGGACATAGCCTTCGTCATCGTCGGGCCCCGAGCATTTGCGCGAATAGTCGCGATCGCCCGTCGGCCACAGGCTCGGCATGTCGCGCCGGGCCATCGCCATGCCCCAGTGATAATCATAGAAGGTTCCGGGGAAATGATAGGCGTTGCAGGCACCATCGCTTTCGGCGCCGTTATGGGCGTTGTGGAAATGGATCGAGATCTCGTTCCGTCCGAAGCCGCCGTTCTTGGTCCGGTCGACCGGGAGATCATTGTAGATCCGGCTCAGAACCGGTTCGCCATAACGTGCCTTGATTAGGATCGGACGGCCGAGGCCCGTGCGCAGGCCGTCCTTGCTCCCCGCCTGTCCGGGCTGGCGCGGACCGAAGGTCCACATCGCAGTCGCGTCCTGCTCGGGCATTTCCCCGCAATAGCGGCTGCCCGTGCCAATCTGCCCGAGGGACAATAGGTAGCCCTTTTTCGGATAGAGTTCCTCCCAGCGCTGATGCGCGAAGAACTCGCCGGGCGGGCGCCCTTCCATCGGTCCAACCCAGGTGACCGGGTTGCGATAGGCCGCACCGCCGGAGTTGCTGAAATCGGTATGGTAGGAAAAGTTCTTCGCCGGCAGTTCCTGGCCTCCCCCAGCAAACTGCCAGGCCGCATCGCCATTCGACAGGCGCTGAAGCGGAACCGGCTTCTGGACGTCTGGCCGCGGCATCGGGTCATGGAATTTGACAGCGCCGAAGTTCGGGCTGCGCGGGGCACCGGTCGGCACCTGGGCATATGCGCTCTTGGCGAAGGGGCTGAGCCCATTTTTCGCGACCAACAATCCGCCGGCGGTAAAGTATCCCCACCGCAACAGGTCACGTTTGGTGATCTGCCCCACCGAAAGGGCCTTCACGATATCGAGCCGGTTCTCCAGAGCCCTCTCAGCTTCCTTCAACCGGATGCCAGTGGTCTCGCGCGAGAGATACATACCTCTTCCCCTTTTCCGGACTGAACCAAGGCGCGCCTCGATGCTAACCTTTAGTTCGGCCAGACGCGGTTCAGTAAGCGGAAAAGGTCTGACCAAGTATGCAACCAAAGTCCCTAGTTCTTGGCGCCTTCTTGCGTCGCATCACATCAATTCACTGAGATACGCCTATCGATCAAAATGAACCAACCCGAACTGTCACTCAATCACAACGGTCGAGAGCGGGAATTTCGGCTCGGTAATTACCACCACAAGTTACCTATAAATTACATTTAAACATAAATATCTTAAAATTTATACGAAAATATACATACATCACTGGCGAAACAATCAACCAATAGATTACATGCAAGCCAACATCGACCCGCCCCTACGGTACTTCTGCAATGCGCAGAGTATTCATCGCCCAGGCATCATCCGCTGGTCCCGACGTCAGCGCGCCGGCGGCCGCGTGGAACCAGCGCTGGGTTGCCTCTGTTTCAGGCAAAGCAATCAGACGAATCGACTTTCGGCGAAACTGGCTGCGCGATCACCGGCCTTGCGTCCGCCGCACGCGTTGCACTGCACAATGAAAGCTTGGCAAGGCAGCATGAGTCATGCTGCCTTGGCCGGGAACGCCACCTGTCGACCCTTTTCCTCGCGAGGCGCCCGTGCCTGTCACCGCCATCGATCCGCGGCCAAATCCAATCGCCGGCCCCGCCGACGCCCAGCCCCTGTTCGAGGATATCCGGCTGCTCGGACAGATCCTCGGCGACACCGTGCGGCAGCAGGAGGGCGAGCAGACCTTCGAGCTGATCGAAGCGATCAGGCGGCTCTCCGTCACCTTCCAGCGCAAGGCCGATGTCGAGGCCGGTCGCGATCTCGATACGCTGCTGGCGCGATTGAGCCCGAAGGAGACCGTTTCGGTCATTCGCGCCTTCACCTATTTTTCGCATCTCGCCAATCTCGCAGAGGATTGCCACCAACTCCGCCGACAGGCCGATCTGGAGGCCGTTGACGCCCATCCCGAGGGCAGCCTGGCGCATAGTTTCGACCTGTTCGCGCAGGCAGGCGTCAGGGCGCCGGCGATCGAGCGCGCCCTCTCGCGCAGCCTGGTGTCGCCCGTGCTCACCGCGCATCCGACCGAGGTTCAACGCAAGAGCATTCTCGATGCCGAGCGCACCATTGCCGAGCTGCTCGCCGCCCGGCCCACCCTGCGCGGCGCGCGCGCCCGTACCCGCAACGAGACGGCGCTGCGGGCCAGCATCGCCCAGCTCTGGCAGACGCGGCTGTTGCGTTACTCCAAGCTCGCCGTGCGCGACGAAATCGAGAACGTGCTGAGCTATTATCGCGCGACGTTCCTGCACGAGATCCCGCGCCTCTATGCCGAACTCGAGGAGCTGCTCGGCGCCCGCGTGCCGAGCTTCTTCCGGATGGGAAGCTGGATCGGGGGCGATCGCGACGGCAATCCCAATGTCACCGCCGAAACCCTGCTGATGGCGGTTCGCCTCCAGGCAGAGACGGCGTTGCGTCATTACCTGACCGAGGTTCATGAGCTCGGTGCCGAACTGCCGGTTTCAAACACGCTGGTCGGCAGCACGCAGGCGCTGCGGGACCTTGCCGATCGCTCGGGTGACGACAATCCCCACCGCGCCGACGAACCCTATCGCCGCGCCCTGATCGGCATCTACGCCCGGCTGGCTGCGACCCTGCGCAAGCTGACCGGCACCGAGGCGCTCCGTCATGCGGTGGCGCCGAGCGCGCCCTATTCAGCGCCCGCGGAATTCGTGGCCGAGCTGCGCATCGTTGCCGACAGCCTGCGATCCCGCCATGRTAGCCTGCTCCTGGGAGCGCKGCTCTCACCCCTGCTGCGCGCGGCGGAGGTTTTCGGCTTCCATCTGGCGAGCATCGATTTGCGCCAGAGCTCGGACAAGCACGAGGCGGTCATTGCCGAACTCCTGGCCACGGCCCGCGTCGAGCCACGCTATGGCTCTCTCACGGAAGACGCCAAGCGCGCCTTGCTGCTCTCCCTGCTGGCCGATCCGCGCCCGCTTCGCGTGCGCAACGCCGCCTACACCCCGCAGACCGAGGGAGAGCTTGCGATCTTCGAGGCGGCAAAACAGGTCCGCGCCGATTTCGGCACCGATGCCATCCGCCACTACATCATCAGCCACACCGAAACGGTCAGCGATCTGCTGGAGGTGGTGCTGCTGCAGAAGGAATGCGGCCTGATGGCGGGCACGCTTGCGCCCGGCGAGGCGACGCAGCCCCGTGTCGAGTTGATCGTGGTGCCGCTGTTCGAGACCATCGGCGATCTGCGCGCGGYCGAGCCGATCATGCGAGGCTTCTACGACCAGCCCGGCATCGAGGCGCTGATCCGCAATTCCGGCGGCGAGCAGGACATCATGCTCGGCTACTCCGACAGCAACAAGGATGGCGGCTACTTCACCTCCAACTGGGAACTCTATCGCGCGTCGACGGCGCTGGTCCGCTTCTACGAGACCAAGCCGGGGCTGACACTGCGGCTGTTCCATGGCCGCGGCGGCACTGTCGGGCGTGGTGGCGGGCCGAGCTATCAGGCCATCCTCGCCCAGCCTTCCGGCACCGTGAAGGGGCAGATCCGCCTGACCGAGCAGGGCGAAGTGATCAATGCCAAATATGCCAACCCGGAGATCGGACGGCGCAATCTGGAAACCCTGCTGGCAGCGACGCTGGAGGCCACCCTGCTGCAGCCGCACAACGAGGCGGCGCCCGAATTTCTCGACACCGCAGCCGAACTCTCCGTGCGCAGCATGGCCGCCTATCGGGCGCTGGTCTATGGAACGGCCGGCTTCACCGACTACTTCTATTCAGCCACGCCGATCACCGAGATCGCGGAGCTGAATATCGGTTCGCGCCCGGCGTCGCGAAAGGCGACGCGCTCGATCGAGGATTTGCGCGCGATCCCCTGGGGTTTCTCATGGGGCCAGAGTCGCTTGGCCCTGCCCGGCTGGTTCGGATTCGGCTCCGCGGTCGAGGGCTTCATCGCCGCCGCGCCGGCCGAGCGCATCGCGCTGCTGCAGCGCATGAGCGCGCAGTGGCCATTCTTCCGCACACTTCTGTCCAATATGGACATGGTCCTGGCCAAGGCCGATCTCGGCATTGCCCGGCGCTACTGCGATCTCGTTCCGGATCGCGAGCTTGCCCAGCGCATCTTCACCGAGATCGAAGCAGAATGGACCCGGACGGTTCAGGCGATCACGACCATTACCGGCGAAACCCAGCGCCTGGCCGATAACCCGGCCCTGGCGCTGTCCATCATCCACCGCTTCCCCTATATCGCCCCGCTCAACCATCTCCAGGTCGAGCTCCTGCGCCGTTGGCGCTCCGGCCAGATCGACGAGAAGGCCCGCCGCGGCATCCTGATCTCGATCAACGGCATCGCTGCCGGGCTGCGCAATACCGGGTGAGCAGCGCGCGTCAGTCCGACAGTGTCGGCCCCGGAAGGTGCCGGGGCGACGACGCTACGGCACCGCGGAGATTTCCGACGAGACCGAACGATCGCGCCCCTCGTTCTTGGCGCGGAAGAGCGCGAGATCGGCGGCATTGACCAGTTTCGCCGGCTCTCCGCCTTCGTGAGGCATCGTCGTTGCCATGCCCACACTGATCGTGACCCGGCCCGTGCCGTGCGCGATGTTCAGATCCCGTACGCCCTGAACCAGCCGTTCCGCCACGTATCTCGCGCCTTCCTGCGGCACATCCGTCAGAATGACGACGAACTCCTCGCCGCCGAAGCGCGCCGCCAGATCGGTCGAACGGGTGCAGCCGCCCTGGATCACGTTGGCGACCTGTTTCAGCACTTCATCGCCGGCGAGATGGCCATACGCATCATTGTAGCGCTTGAAGTGATCGACATCGATCATCAGGACAGACAGCGGATGCTGCGTGCGCAGGCAGCGTCTCCACTCCGCCGCAAGATACTCGTCGAAATAGCGGCGGTTCCCGAGTCCGGTCAGCCCGTCGATCCGCGTCAGGCGCTCGAGCTCGAGATTGACCCGCATCAGCTCGCGCTGGCTTTCGCGCAGCGCCCGATAGGCCTCGTCACGCTGGACATGATCGAGATAGGCGCGGGTGTGGTAGCGCACCCGAGCGATCAGTTCGAGCTTGTCGGGGAGCTTGACGAGATAGTCGTTCGCGCCCGCCTGGAAGGCCTCGCTCTTAGTGGCGGGATCTTCCTTGGTCGAGAGAACGATGACGGGAACATTGTGGATCGACGGGTGCTTGCGATACTGCCGCACCAGGTCCAGCCCGTCGACGCCCGGCATGACGAGATCCTGCAGGATCACGGTCGGCTTCACCTGTTCGGCCACCTTGATCGCCGCCAAGGGGTCGGTGCAGTAGTGGAAATCGAGATCGGGCTGGTTGGCCAGCGCCCGCCGCACGGCTTCGCAGACCATGACCTGGTCATCGACGAGCAGGATCATGGACATGTAACTGTCCGCCGGCGGGGGCACGGAAGACATGGTGAGGGTCGGTTCGCCTGTCATCAAGACAACCTCTTCAGAACGACTGACGGCATGCCTCGACAAGGCGTGGCGCAATCGCGGCAAGTGGTAGAATTTCGGAAGCTGCATCGATCGCAGCGGCCGCCTTGGGCATTCCGTAAACGGCGCTCGTCGCCCTGTCCTGTGCCAGGGTCAAGTATTTCCTGTCGCGCAGGAGCTTCAACCCGCGGGCGCCGTCCCTGCCCATGCCGGTCAGCAACACGCCCACCAGATCTCCCTGCCACCATTGCGCAACACTCTCGAAGAACACATCGACCGATGGCCGGTAGACGTAGTCGCGCGGTTCGGACCTATAGCCGAGGTCATGGCCCGATTTGAAGACCAGGTGATCGCCACTTGCCGCGATCAGCACGGTCCCCGGTTCGGGCCTGTCGCCTTCGATGGCGGGGCGCACGGAAAGAGCGGTGTGCTGGCCCAGCCAGCTGGCGAAGCCCGGCACGAATTGGGCATCGAGATGCTGGACGAGAATGAGAGCAGCGCGAAAGCCGCCCGGCAGTCCGGCCAGGAGTGTGGCCACGGCAGCGGGGCCCCCCGCCGACGCACCGATCGCGATCAACTGCTGCGCCGACGGTGCAGCGGTGCGGGCCGGCGCCGTCGTCCGGACGACGGGCGCGACATCACGCGAGAGCCGGCCGATCATCGCGATCCTGGCCAGCAGCGCCGCCGATTGAGCTTGGGCATTGCCGTCGGCCCCCACGCTGGGAATGTCGACCGCGTCCAGCGCGCCATGGCCCATGGCGTCATAGACGCCCGAGACATTGGCATCGACGCTCGCGGTCACCAGCAGAATGGGACAGGGCGTCTCTGCCATGATCCGCTGGGTGGCCGCGACGCCATCCATCTCGGGCATGTTCAGATCCATCAGGATCAGATCCGGCCTGTCGCGTCGGCACGCCTCCACCGCTTCGCGCCCGTTCACCGCGATCCAGGCGACTGCATGCTCGGTTGTCGAAACGACGATGCGCCGAAGCAGCTCGACCGCCATCGGCAGATCATTGACGAGGCCGATCCTCATGAACCTCTCTCCGTGCTGCCGCTCAGCCCCATGCTTCACCGATCAGGTCGGCGACGGCATGGATCAAAGTCTCGTCGTGGAAACTGCCCTTGGTCAAATAATAGTCCGCACCGGCATCGAGCCCGCGGCGGCGGTCTTCTTCCCGGTCCTTGTATGACACGATCATGACCGGCAGGTTCCGAAGCCCGCTATCCTTCTTGATCAGTGTCACGAGCTCGATGCCGTCCATACGGGGCATGTCGATATCGGTGACCACGAGATCGAACGGCTCGGATCGGACGGCGTTCCAGCCATCGATGCCGTCGACCGCGACCTCAACCTCGTAGCCGTGATGATCGAGCAGCTTGCGCTCCAGTTCGCGCACGGTGAGTGAATCGTCGACGACCAGGACGCGCTTGCGCCGCTTCTGGCCAACGCTGGCAACGACGCGCTCCAGGGTCTTGAGCCTGCCGGTCGAGGCGAGCTTCTCCATCGAGCGGATCAGATCATCGACGTCGAGGATCAGGACGGGTGAACCATCCTCCATCAGGGCCGCAGCGCTGATGTCCAGCGGATCAGATCATCGACGTCGAGGATCAGGACGGGTGAACCATCCTCCATCAGGGCCGCAGCGCTGATGTCC